>DATIVB010000100.1:0-4713 GCA_035466375.1 Chondromyces sp. | reverse complement strand
CCGCCGCGCGAGCTCGGGGATCGAGAGGAAGGGGATTGCCGTCAGGTGCTCGAGGACGTAGTCGGCGATCGAACGCTGCTGGCGGGGCAGGCTCGCGGCCTTGCGGACGACGAGCTCCCGGAAGCCGGCCTCCGAGTTTTTCGCGGCCATGGCGGACCTCCGAACCGGAGCTTCGGGCATCGACCCGCTCGGTCCCCGCCCGCACCACCCTATCAACTCCGGAGCGGGAGTTGACACGGCCCGATCTCCGACCTATCTTCAGTTCATGATAGCAAGAGTTTCATATTGGTTTAATTCTGAATGAAAAATTTCAGTATCGGAAGGAGAGGTGCCATGAGGAATCGCAGATTCGCGTTGGTGGTGGTGCTGACCCTCGGGCTTGCCCTGCAGGCGCTGCCGGCGGCGGCGCAGGGGACGACATCGGGCAGCGTTCGCGGCACGGTCGTGGACGCCCAGGGCGGGGTGCTGCCCGGGGCGACCGTCATCGCCCGCTCGGAGGCGCTGATCGGCGGCCGGCAGGTGGCGATCACCAATGCCCAGGGGGTGTACCGCTTCCCCTCACTGGCGCCGGGGATGTACGAGATCGAGGCCCAGCTCTCCGGCTTCCAGCCGGTTCTGCAGCAGAACGTTCAGGTCGGCCTCGGCCAGAACCTCGAGCTCGACCTCGTGCTCGGCGACATCACCATCTCCGACGAGATCGTCGTCATGGCCGACTCGGTCCAGGTGAGCACGGTCTCCAACAGCGCCGACTTCAATCTCGCGGGCGAGTTCATCGAGCGCCAGCCGCTGTCCCGCGACCCGGTGAGTCTCATGAACTACGCGCCCGGCATCCAGAACGACCAGGCCTACGGCGCGCCCTCGACCTACCAGAACGCCTACAACGTGGACGGCGTCGACGTCTCGGACCCCGAGCTCGGCTCGCAGTGGGTGCTGCCGTCGATGGACTGGGTGCAGGAGGTGCAGGTGGCGGGCCTCGGCGCCGACGCCGAGTACGGCGGCTTCACCGGCGCGGTGGTCAACCTGATCACCAAGTCGGGCGGCAACGACTTCCACGGCGACGTCCGCGCCTACTACTCCGGCGGCAGCCTCAACTCGGACAACGCGCCCCCGGGCGTCGAGGGCACCAACTCGGTGGACTCGGACATCGACGCCAGCCTCAGCCTGGGTGGGCCGGTGATCAAGGACCAGCTCTGGTACTTCGTCTCCGGAAACCAGCGCCAGCGCGCGGTCGAGCCCTTCTTCGTCGCCGATGCGCCGCTCGGCGACCGCGAAGACAGCGATCGGACCGAAAGTCGGGTTCTGGGCAAGCTGACCTGGCAGCTCAACCAGTCCAACAAGGCCGTGCTCATGGTCGATTGGGATGACGTCGTGCACGACTACCGGGGCGTCGGCGGACTGGACCTGGCGAGTGCGTCCGAGCGCCAGGAGTCGCCCAACTACGTCTACAACCTGTCGTGGGAGGCGTTGATCGGCGACGCGAGCTTCCTCTCGGCCAAGCTCACCGGCTACACCGGCTCCGACGACCGCCTGCCCTACTTCGGCGACACGCCGGGCCGCAACGACGCCGAGAGCGGGTTCGCGTGGCAGAACCGGTCGACGACGGCGCTGAAGGACGTCGACCGGGTCGCCCTCGACGCGGCCTGGAGCCTGTTCGCCGACGGTCTGCTGGCCGACGGGGACTCGCACGACTTCAAGTTCGGCGTCGTCTACGAGGGCTTCACCAGCGATTACGTCACGACCCGCAACGGCGGCTTCACCTACTTCGATGACTCCTGGTACTGCGACTCCCTCGACGACTACTTCGCCGACCCATTCTGCGGCGTCTTCTCCTCGGACTGGGAGGGCGAGTGGGACCTGCACGGCGAGATGGACGGCCTCCACCTCTACGCCCAGGACTCGATGCACTTCGGCCGCTTCGCAGTCAACCTCGGGGTGCGCTACTCGCAGTACACCGGCACGTTCAAGGATGTGTCCGGCACGGTCTATGACGAGAGCATGTTGGCGCCCCGCGTCGGCTTCGTGTGGGACCTCTTCGGCAGCGGGGAGACCGCGCTCAAGTTCCACTACGGACGCTACTACGAGGGCATGGCCATCACGCTGTACGACCGTGAGGCCTCCGGCGACGCACTGTCGGACACCGAGTACTTCGACTACAACTTCGACACCGGTGCCTTCGATATTCCGGCCGGCGGCTCGGTCAACGCCCGCGCGACGATGGACCCGGGCATCGGCCACCCCTACGTCGACCAGTTCGTGGCCACCATCGAGCACCAGCTCAGCCGCAACATGCTGTTGGGCATCGACTACATCCACCGGGAGACCAAGGACATCAACGCCATGGTGGTGTCGAACCTCGAGGACTACGAGGCACTGGTGGCGCCGGACAACCCCTTCGGCGGCGACCTGCCGTTCTTCGACCTGCTCGACGAGCAGCAGTTCCTGATCACGAACCCGGATGCCGCGACCCGCGACTACGACTCGGTGGCGCTGCGTGCGCGCAAGCGCTACGCCGACGGCTGGTCGCTCGACGGCTCGCTGGTGTGGTCGGACCTCACCGGCAACGCCGACTACGGTTTGAGCGGGTACGTCGGCGACTTCGAGGACCTCAACGGCTTCACCAACGCCGACGGGCGCCTGCCCTTCAACTCCGAGTGGGTCTTCAAGGTCTCGGCCTCGGTCGACCTGCCGTGGCGGGTGATGCTGTCGGGCTTCTACCAGTGGCGCTCTGGCGAGTACTGGACGCCGTACGCCCGCTTCGATGGGCTCTTCTTCAACGACCGGCAGCCGATCTACCTGACCGAGCGCGGCTCCGAGCAGTACGACGACCGCCAGGTGCTCGACCTGCGCCTGCAGAAGGAGTTTGGCCTCGGCGGCGACCTCGCGCTGGCGCTCTTCGTGGATGCCTTCAACGTCCTCGACTCCGACACCGTCACCGCCGTCAACGAGCGCTGGGGCTTCTACGACTACGACTACCGCGACCACCCGGACGGCAGCGGCTGGGCCGAGAGCTCGACCTATCTGTCGCCGCTCTCCATCCAGACCCCGCGGGAGGTCCGCATCGGCGCCAGGTTCTCCTGGTAGCACTGGAACGGTTTGCGGGGCGGCCTGCTGGCCGCCCCGCCTCACTTTTCGAACGGGGGAGCGCATGCAACGAGCCCTGATCGGGTGGATGCTGGGTCTCTGCCTCGTCGCCGGGGCGCCGGCCGGGGCCGAAGCGCCACGTGGGCACCTGGTGCTCAACGGCGGCGGCGGCAAACCGGCGGCGGTGATGGCGAAGTTCGTCGAGCTGGCCGGCGGCGCCGACGGCACCATCGTGGTGTTCCCGACCGCCTCGGCGGAAGCCGACACCGGCGACTACTATCGCAAGCTCTTCGCCGGCTTCGGCGCCGGAACGGTCACCGTGGCCGAGGTGCGGTCGCGGCAGGACGCCGCCGATCCCGGGCTCGCCGAAAAGGTTCTGGGCGCCGGCGGCATCTGGTTTTCGGGGGGCGACCAGCGCCGCATCACCGAGGCGCTGAACGGCACGGCGGTGGGGGAGGCGGTACGTGCGGCCTTCGAGCGCGGCTCGGTGGTGGGAGGCACCTCCGCCGGCACGGCCTGCCAGAGCGGGCTGATGATCACCGGCGACGGCGATTTCTCGATCATCGCCGCCGAGAACGTGGAGCTGTGGGAAGGGCTCGGGCTGTTCGGGGGCGTGATCGTCGACCAGCACTTCGTCGCGCGCAGCCGCCACAATCGGTTGATTTCGGTGGTGCTCGAGCACCCCGAGCTGCTCGGCGTCGGGGTCGACGAGGCGACTGCGGTCTGGGTGCGGCCGGACGGCCGCTTCGAGGTCCTGGGCGAGGGCTGGGTGGTGGTCTACGACGCGTCGCGGGCTGCAGTGCGGCGGGCGCCCAGAGGGGAGAGCGGGACCGCGCTCGGCGTGCACGGCATGGTGACCCACGTTCTGCTTCCGGGCGACGTCTTCGACCTCCGGACGCGGGCGGTCGTCGAGCGGACGGGCGGGAACGCGCCGTGAGCGTCGCGGACGGCGTGCTGCCAGAGGAGGTGCTGGCGACCAGCCTCGATCTGCTCGAGGACCTGTGCGCCATCTCGTCGGCGAGCGGTGAGGTTTCGGGGCTGTACGCGGTCGCCGGACGCCTCGGCGCCGAGCTGACGGGCCTCGGGATGGTGCCCGAGACGCACGCCGAGGCGGGGATCGACGGGACAGCCCAGCCGGTGCTGGTGGCGAGCGGGCCGGGGGTCGGGAGTGGATACACCCTGCTGCTCGCCCACCTGGATACCGTTCTGCCCGCGGTTCCGCCGCAGCGGGCCGGGGGACGACTGACCGGGACCGGCGCGCTCGACATGAAGGGCGGCCTGGCGGCCTTCGTCGGCGCGCTGCGCGCTCTGCGCGCGCGCGGTGAGGAGCCCCCGGAGGACCTCCTGCTGGTCGCGGTGCCGGACGAGGAGATCGGCGGCCCGATCTCGGTGCGTGCGGTGCGCCACTGGGGCGAGCGCGCGCACACGGTGCTGGTCCTCGAGCCCGGCGCCCGCCGCGGCGATCGCGAGACCCTGGTCACCGGCCGGCGCGGCCTCACCACCTGGCGCCTCGACGCGCGCGGGACCGCCGCCCACTCCGGCGTCGCGTACTGGGACGGCCGTTCGGCCCTCGCCGCCGCCGCCACCTGGGCGGGCGCCGTGCAGCGGATGTCGGAGGAGGGGGACGGGCCG
>DATIVB010000099.1:0-1528 GCA_035466375.1 Chondromyces sp. | reverse complement strand
CGTCCCAGCGTCAGCACCGCGACGGTCGTGACGACCGCCCCGACGAGGTTGAGCCAGATCCCCTCGCGGAAAAAATCCCCCGCCGAGACCCACCGCGAGCCGATGACGATGGCGTTGGGCGGCGTCGCCACCGGCAGCATGAAGGCGCACGAGGCCGACACCGTCGCCGGCACCATCAGCAGGTAGGGGTGAACGTCCAGCACCGAGGCCAGGGCCGCCATCACCGGCATCAGGAGGGTCGCGGTGGCGGTGTTGGAGGTGAGCTCGGTGGCGAAGGTCGTGATCAGGCACACGCAGAGAATCAGCAGCGGCAGCGGCAGCACGGAGAGGTCCTGCAGCCTGCCCGCCAGCCACGAGTCCACGCCCGTCGCCCGGACCCCGTCGGCGATGGCGAAACCGCCGCCGAAGAGCAGCAGCACGCCCCACGGCACGCCGCTCTCGATCTCGTTCCAACTCAGCATGCGGCGTCCGCTCCCCTCTCCCGAGGGCAGCAGGGTGGTGAGGATCGCCGCCGTCACCGCGGGCACCGCGTCGGAGATCATCTTCGCCTCGGGGATCACGCCCCAGTTCGCGAGCAGGGCGCTCCAACCCGGAATGGTCACAGCGCCGAAGTCGAGCCCCGACCGCGTCACCCAGGCTGCCGCCGTGACGGCGAAGAGCACCGCCACCCGGCGCTCGACCGCCGTCATGGGCCCCAGCGCCGCCCGCTCGGCGGCGAGCCCGGCGTCGCGTCGCGCCCCCGCCGGCAGCCCGCGGCTCAGCTGCAGGCCCACCAGCGGCAGGAAAAGCAGCACGAACGGCACCCCGAAGAGCATCCAGCGGCCGAAGCTCAAGGCCTCGAGGCCGGGCACCAGGTTCGGGGCCATGCCGGCGAGCACCAGATTGGGCGGCGTGCCGACCAGCGTGCCGATGCCTCCGATCGAGGCGCCGTAGGCCACGGCCAGCATGATTCGCGCGGGCGCTTTCGCACTGTCGAGACGTGCCGCGACGCCGGCGGCGATGGGCAGCATCATGAGCGCCGTGGCGGTGTTGGACAGCCACATGGAGAGCAGGGCGGTGGCGATCAGGAAGCCCCACACCAGCCGCCGCGGCGAGGCGCCGATGGTGTCCAGGACCGCGAGCGCCAGCCGGCGGTGGAGCTTCGAGCGCTCGACGGCCAGGGCCAGCACGAAACCGCCCAGGAACAGGAAGATCATGTCGTCGGCATAGTTGGGGGCCACGTCGCCGACACCGCGCACGCCGAGCAGCGGGAACATCACCAGCGGCAGCATGGCGGTGACGGCCAGAGGCGCCGCCTCGGTCATCCACCACACCGCCATCCACAGCACCACCGCCAGCAGGCGGGCGCCGTCCGGCGACAGTCCTCCCACCGGCGAGATCATCAGGATCACGAATACCAGCGGGCCGACCGCGCGGCCGACGACCGGCACCGTCAGCCTCGAACGCGGGTCCTCTACTCCGGCCACCAGCGGTAGGCCTCCATGTCCACCGTGCCATTGGCGCGGAACACCACCCCCTCGGCCTCGAG
>DATIVB010000098.1:0-9668 GCA_035466375.1 Chondromyces sp. | reverse complement strand
CGGGCGGTGATGATCTCCTCGAGGCCGAAGATCTTGCGGGTCGGGATGATCAGGGTGACGACCATCGCGAAGCCCGAGAAGATGGCGCCGGCGACGAAGTAGGGCGGGAAGATCGTGGTGTGCCAGCCGGGCATGATCGAGACCGCGAAGTCGAAGCTCACCACCGAGTGAACCGAGAGCACCAGGGGCGTCGCCAGGGCGGCGAGCAGCAGGTAGGCGAACTCGAAACGGTGCCAGTGGCGGTTCGACGACCGCCAGCCGAGGCTCAGGATCCCGTAGATGTAGAAGCGGAGCTTCGTCTTCGCCCGGTCGCGCAGGGTCGCGAGGTCGGGGATCATCCCCATGTACCAGAAGAGCAGCGACACGGTGGCGTAGGTGCCGACCGCGAACACGTCCCACAGCAGCGGCGAGCGGAAGTTCGGCCACATCAGCATCTGGTTCGGGATCGGGAACAGCCAGTAGGCGAACCAGACGCGGCCGATGTGGATGCCCGGGAAGATCCCGGCGCAGACCACCGCGAAGATCGTCATGGCCTCGGCGAAGCGGTTGATGCTGGTCCGCCAGCGCTGGCGGAGCAGGAAGAGGATCGCCGAGATCAGGGTGCCGGCGTGGCCGATACCGACCCAGAACACGAAGTTGACGATCGCGTAGCCCCACCCCACCGGCACCTGCAGGCCCCACACGCCGATGCCCGTCGTGATGAGGTAGCCGATCATCGTGAACAGCAGCAGCGTCAGGCTGGACGAGATGGCGAACAGGACCCACCACGCCGTCGGGGTTTTCGGCTGCTCGACAATGCCGCAGACCTTTTCGGTGACGGAGTGGAAGTCGTTGTCGCCGACGACCAGCCGCGCGCGCACGGTCGGGTCGAAGCCGGTGTTGTCGAGGTAGCTCGGGTCAGCGACTGTGCTGGTGCTCATGGCTCAGGCCGACTCCTTCCCGTGACCGGCGTGGCCGGAGTCCGACGTGTCGGCGGCGGGGTGGGCGCCGCCGTCGGCGGGGTTGCTGAGCCGCCCCAGGTAGTGGGTGCGCGGCCGGATATTGAGCTCGGCCAGCATCGCGTACGAGCGGTGCTCCTCGCGCGATCGGGAAACCTCGCTCGCTTGGTCGTTGAGGTTGCCGAAGGTGATGGCCCGGGTCGGACACGTCTGCGCGCAGGCGGGCACGATCTCGCCGTCCACGAGCGGGCGATTGTCATTGCGGGCCTGGATCCGGACCGCCTCGATGCGCTGCACGCAGAAGGTGCACTTCTCCATGACGCCGCGCGAGCGCACCGTCACCTCGGGGTTGAACTGCATCTTCCTGGTCTCGGGAAGCTCCTTGTGGTAGTTGAAGAAGTTGAAGCGCCGGACCTTGAACGGACAGTTGTTCGAGCAGTATCGGGTGCCGACGCAGCGGTTGTAGACCATGGCGTTGAGCCCGTCGGTGGTGTGCTGGGTGGCGGCCACCGGGCACACCTGCTCGCAGGGGGCGTTCTCGCAATGCACGCAGGTGACGGGCTGGAACACGACCGCGGCGTCCTCGACCTCTTCCGGTGACAGGCCGGGCTCGGTCCGGAAGTACCGGTCGATCCGGATCCAGTGCATCTCGCGCTGATTGAGCACCTGCTCGCGGCCGACGACCGGAATGTTGTTCTCGGCCTGGCAGGCAAGCACGCAGGCGTTGCAGCCGATGCAGGTGTTGAGGTCGATCGCCATCCCCCACTGTTCGCCCTCGAACTCGAGATCCTTCCACAGGTTGATCAGCGGCGGGTGGTGGTCGTGCTTGTGGAAGATCTCGGGGTTCGCCAGGTAGGCATCGATCGTGGCCTCGCGCACCAGGATGGCGGTGCGCAGGTTGCGCTCGGAAAACCCGATGGCGTCGATCGCGAAGTGATCCTGCGTGGTGGCGAGCGCGTGGCGCCGACCGGCAGGGCGAACGCTGACGTCGCGGAGAATGTGGGGCGCCGCAGTGGTCCGCAGCCGGTAGGTGTCGACGCCGACACCGTCACCGACCTGTCCGGCCGCGGTGCGTCCGTAGCCGAGGGCGGCGGTGAGGCTGTTGGCCGCCTGACCGGGCATCAGGTAGACCGGCAGCTCGACGGTCCTGCCATCGGAGGCAACCGCGACGACGTCGCCGTCGGCCAGCCCGAGCCGGCGGGCGGTGGACGGCGACATCAGGAGCGCGTTGTCCCAGGTGATCTTGGTGAGGGCGCCGGGAAGCTCCTGCAGCCAGCCGTTGTTGGCGAAGCGGCCGTCGACCAGCTTGTCATCGGGGACCAGCACCAGCTCCAGGCGCTCCGCGCCGGGAGCCTCTGCCTCGAGGACCGCGCGGAAGCCGTCGACGGCCCCGGCGAGGGCGGCGGGCGACGGCTGCGGCTGGAGAGTGTCCCAAGCCGTACCTGCGACCGCGCCGTCGTGCAGGGCGCGCTGCCAGAAGGCCTCGAAATCGGCCCCGAAGGCCCGCCCCCGCAGGGTCTCGCGGACGAGCTCGTAACCGTTCGCCGGGTTGGCGCCCTGAACCATCGCCAGCACCTCGATGGCCGAGCGCCCGCCGTACAGCGGTGCGATCAACGGCTGGCGCAGGGTCAGGGTTCCGTCCCAGGCCGCCCCGTCGCCCCACGCCTCGAACGCGTGCGCCCGCGGCAGGTGCCAGCTGCAGCGCTGCGATGTCTCGTCATCGTGAAGGCCGAGGTGGATCGTCGTCGGCACCCGCCCAAGCAGCTCCCCGAACTCGATCTCCGCCGGCGCGTTGTAGACCGGGTTGCCGCCCAGAATCAGCAGCGTCTGCACCTCGCCCGCACGCAGGCGCGTCGCGAGCTCGGCCATCGCCTGCAGGTGGGTGGTCCGCGCCGGGTCGGGATCCGCGGTCCAATGAACCGTCGCTCCCACCGCCTCCAGTGACTGGTTGAGCAGCGCCGCCAGGGCGTGCAGCGCGGGCTCCTGGCGGGGACCCACCAGGACCACCGAGCGACCGCGGTTGGCGATCAGATCGGCCGCCAACAGCTCGACGAAGCGCGCTTCGGCTTCCGACCCGGCGGCCGCCGCCGCGCCGGCGAAGCCCGCCGCGGCCGCAGGCAGCTCGAGGCCGTGCTCGGCAACCAGCTGCCGGGTGAGCAGGGCGAGGATCGCCGGCACGCGGCCCGATGCCACCGCCAGCCGGTGGTCCGACCGTGCCCCGGTCAGGGTGTGGGAGCTCTCGGCGACGTACAGCCGCGCCCCCGCGCCGTGATGCGGGTCGCGCGCGGCGGCGAATCCGCGCGCCAGCCGCAGGGACGCCGGGTGGTCGAACAGGGGATCGGCATCGAAGCACGCGACCACCGCCGCGCCTTCGAGGTCGATCTGGGCCCGCAGCGCCGCACCGTAGGCGAGGCGCGTGCCCTCGCGTTCGTTGTCGCGGGAGATCGCCTCGTACTCGTACCACCGGGCGCCGGGCTTCGCGGCGAGAAACGCCGCCCGCAGCCGGGCCTCGGTCGGCGACGAGGAGGCTTCGGCGAGCACGGCCACCCCCTCGCCGTCACCGGCGAACAGCTCGGCCGCCCGGGCCTCGAAGTCGGACCACTGCTTGACGAACTCCTGGCCCTGCTCGCGCAGCACCAGCCGCCGGCTGCGGTCCGGATCGTAGAGCTCGAGCACCTGCGCCTGCGCCACCGCGCTCAAGGCGCCGAGACTGTCCGGGTGCAGCGGGTTGCCCTCGGCCTTGATCGGCCGCCCGTCGTACGAGGTCACCAGCATCCCCAGGGCGGCGCCGCCGAGCTCCACCGAGGTGGCGAAGTGCTCGGGCACGCCCGGGACCCGCCCGTCCGGACGGCTGGCGAAGGGCACGATCTGCTCCTTCGGCCAACGGCAGGCGGTGAGCCCCGCCAGGGCCATGGAAGCGCCCATCACCTTGAGGAACTGTCGTCTGGTCGCCGGCGGCAGGCGGTCGAACTCGTCGTTCGGGAACTCGCGCCGCACCGCCTCCTGGAACTCAGGGGTGCGCGCGAGCTCGTCGAGGCTCCGCCAGTAGCTCGGGCCTGTGTTCATCGGTGGCATGTGTTGCAATCCTGGGGTGGGTTGATGTTGTTCTCCTCGCGCAGGCGCCGGCCGAGCAGGAGCTGGTCCTCGGCGGGCACCCAGTCGAGCTGGGTCACGAACTCGAGCGGCCGCAGGTGCGGCTCCGGGTTGCGGTGGCATCGCAGGCACCAGCCCATGCTCAGGGGCTCGACCTGGGTCACGACCTCCATGGCGTCGATGCGGCCGTGGCAGGAGACGCAGCCGACGCCGCGCCGGACGTGGGCGCTGTGGTTGAAGTACACGTAGTCGGGGAGATCGTGCACCCGGATCCACTCCACCGGCATCCCGGTCGCGTAGCTCTCGAAGACCGGAATCAGCCTCTCCGAATTGGCACGGACCATCTTGTGGCAGTTCATGCAGGTCTGGGTGGGCGGTACCGACGCGTGGGCGGCCGTCTCGACCGAGGTGTGGCAGTAGCGGCAGTCCATCCCCAGCTGTCCGACGTGGAGCGCGTGACTGTACGGCACCGGCTGCAGCGGGGCGTAGCCGACGTCGGTCGCCTGGGGCGAAAAGCCGAACGTGACCACGATCGCGGCGTACAGGGCGCCGCCCACTGCGGCGATGGCCACCGCCGGTCGCAAGATCCAGGTCCATTCCGGGAAAGTATAGATTTTACTGGACTTGTCTTCCATCATGGGAACGAATCCTAACCTGCAAGCCGCAAACAAGTCAAGCCGAACCGGAGATGTAGAATACCCAGATGCAGCACCAGCAAATTGACCTTCGGTCGGATACGGTAACACACCCCACAACCGCCATGCGCCGCGCCATGGCCGCCGCCGAAGTCGGCGATGACGTCTACGGCGAGGACCCGACCGTCAACCGCCTCGAGGCGCGGGCGGCGGAGCTGCTCGGCCGGCAGGCGGCGGTCCTCGTCCCCAGCGGTACGATGGGCAACCAGATCGCGATCCACGTCCACACCCGCCCCGGCTCCGAGGTCGTGGCGGAGGCGGGGGCGCACGTCTTCAACTTCGAGATGGGCGCCATGGCGGCGCTGTCGGGCGCCCTGCCGCGCCCGATCCACACCGCCGACGGCGTCCTCGCACCGGAGCAGCTCGAGCGCGCGATCCAGCCCGCCGCCGGCTACCGCACGCCGACCTCGCTGATCGTGCTCGAGAACTCCCACAACCTCGCCGGCGGCCGCCTCACGCCGCCGGCCCGCATGCGCGAGCTGATCGCGGTCGCCAGACGCCACGACCTGCCCGTTCACCTCGACGGCGCGCGAATCCACAACGCCGCGGCGGCGCTCGGGGTCCCCGCTTCCGAGCTCGCCGCCGGCTGCGACACGGTCATGTTCTGCCTCTCCAAGGGCCTCGGCGCCCCGGTCGGCTCACTGTTGGTCGGCGACCGCGAGCTCATCGACGAGGCGCGGCGCGTGCGCAAGATGTTCGGCGGCGGCATGCGCCAGGCCGGCGTCCTCGCCGCCGCCGGGCTGGTGGCGCTCGACGAGACGCTGCCGCTGCTCGCCGAGGACAACCGACGCGCCCACGAGCTCGCCGTCGGCCTGGCGGAGATCCCCGGCATCGTGCTCGACCCACATACCGTGGAGACGAACATCGTGTTCTTCAAGCTCGGCGACGGCGCGCCCTACGACGCCGCCGGCCTCGCCTCCCGCCTCGCCGAGGACGGGCTCCTCTGCCATCCCCTCGGCGGCGACAGCATCCGCATGGTGACGCACTACCACATCACGGACGACGATATCCGGAGCGCGGTCGAGATCACCGCGAGAGTTTTGAATTTTGAGTTTTGAGTTTTGAGTTCCCGCCCACCCGGCCAGAGCACCGGAGGAGTGGGCGGGAATTGAGAAATGGGGATTGAGAATTCGGAATTCGGAATTCGGAATTCGGAATGCCGCCCGCCCACCCATTTCGGATTACGGATTTGGGATTTCGGATTTCCACCCGCCCGCCCATTTCAGATTTCGAATTTCGAATTTCGAATTTCCGCCCACCCACCCTGTTGGGATTTGGGATTTGGATTTCCGCTCGCCGGCCTCGTTGGGATTTCGAATTTCGGATTTCGGATTTCCACCCACCCACCCGGCACGCGAGACGCGTGCCCCACAAAGCGGCACCGCGCGGGGTGGGTGTTGTGGGGCAGCCGTCTCGGCTGCCGGGTGGGTGGGCGAGGTTGTCCCGGCCGTCCGGGCGTCATCCCGACGCCCTGAAGCCCGCTCCGGGCTCGAACGTTCTAACGTTCAACGTTTAAACGATGTGAGCGGGAGATGGCCATGCGGCGGTCGCGCCCCCGGTCGCTGCGCCGGACGCGGCCCCCTGACACTGAGACTGTCACTGAGACTGCCACTGCCGCTGTCACTGAATCCGGGCGGAGGGGCGGATCTCGTGCCTCGTATCTGAGGGGGCGGGCGGGTGGAACGTTCGAACGTTCAACGTTTCAACGTTCTAACGTTCGCCCTCCCCGGCGCGGCGCCGCTCGAGCTCGTCGCGGAGCTCGGGAATGTCGAGGTCGATCGTCGAGGCGAGGCGCCAGCCCGGGGTCTCCTTGCGCCACAGCACGACCGCCGTGCACGGCTCGGCACGGCTGCCGAGAATGGACTCGCGTTCGTTCTGGGAGCGCCCCGAGACGACGAACTCGAGGCCGACGGTCACCCGACCGTCGCGAGCTTCGATCGCTCCGAATGCGAGGTCGACGCGGAGCTCTTCGTAGCTTTCCATCAGCTGGCGCAGATTGCCCGCGACGGTCTCGTAGTCGCCCCCCCAGGGGTCGGAGTAGCTGCGCGACACCGCCGCCATCACCGCGAGCAGCCGCTCCTCCTCGAAGGCAGCGACCGTCGACACCAGCTTGCGCCGCACGACCTCTCCGGGCGACAGATAGTGGCGCAGCCAGAGGGCGCCGACCGCCAGCACCGCCACGAGCACCAGGATCGTGGTTTTCGACTTCATCCGGCTCAGTCTACCCTGAAGCCGGGTGCCGTGGGACCCGCTGTGTCTGCCGGAGGCCCACCTCAGGTACTATAGGCGCAGTCTGAATCTCACGGCCCCCGGAGGAGAGGCGGCGACGCCGATCCGAAAGGGCGGCCGGTCGACAATTCGTCACGATCGGGCCGGCGCCGGGACGAGCACCGGGAAGGGATGCATCATGATGAGCAGTAAGGCCGCAGTTGTGATCCTCGCAGCGATTGTTCTGATGACGGTGGGCGACGTCGTCGCCGCCAAACCCGAGTTCGTGGTCGTGATCAACGAGTCCAATCCCATCTCGTCGGTCACCACGGAACAGCTTGCGCGGTGCTTCATGAAGGAGCTCAGCACCTGGAGTACCGGCGACCCGGTCGTTCCCGTCGACCAGGTGGCGAGCTCGCCGGTCCGGGAGGCGTTCTCGAAGGCGATCCACGGCCGCGACGTTGCCGCCGTCAAGAGCTTCTGGCAGCGCCAGATTTTCTCCGGAAGCGGGGTCCCGCCGGCCGAGCTCGCAAGCGACGCAGAGGTCCTGGACTTCGTCCGCGCAAATCCCGGCGCAATCGGCTATGTTGCGGCCTCGACGCCGTTGATCGACGGCGTCAAGGTGCTCCCGGTCACCGATTAGCCGGCCGCGGAGTCACGAGGCTTCCCGGATGCTCAACCGACTCGATTTCTCCCACAGGATCTATCTGATGCCCGCCCTGGCTGCGGCGGCGATCATCGTGATCTTCGTCGCCGTCCAGCTCAGCGGCGTCCGCACGGCAGCGCTCGTCGAGGAGATCGACAGCGGTTTCATCCCGAAGCTCGAGCTGTCGCGCGACCTCGTCGACACCCTGGCTCAGATCCAGCGCGGCCTCCAGGACGCGGCGGCGGCAGCGGACGCACGGATCCTGGAGGAAACGGACGCGCTTCACGACGTCTTCATGGCCCGACTCGACAGCGAGCGAGACAACCCGACCATCGACGCAGCGGAGCTCGCCGGCCTCGCGGAAGCCTTCGACGATTACTACGCGCTGGCGCGAGAAACCACGGGCCGACTGATCGCGCAGGAGACCGGCGACGCCCTGTTTGCGGCCCTCGAAAAGATGGGCGCCGACTACCTGGAGATCAAGGCGCGGCTCGAAGGCTTTGCCGACAGCGCGCGGGTCGACACCGAGCTGGCAGTCGGGGTCGTTCAGGCGAGCCAGAGACGGGCCAGGAACCTCATCTTCCTGGTGCTCCTGGCCAGCGCCGCCATCCTCGGCGCGCTCTCGTATGCCGTCATCCGATCGATCGTCGGGCCCCTCGAAGACGTCGTCGCGATCGCCAACCGGGTCGCGGACGGCGACCTTTCGCAGCGGATCGAGATCCGGAACGCCGACGAGATCGGGCAGACCAGCCGGGCGCTCAACAAGGCCCTGGGCCGGATGGGTGAGGCGATCAAGACGATCGCCGAGAACTCGACCTCCCTCAAGGGGGCCTCCGAGCAGATGTCATCGGTGAGCCAGCAGATGGCGGCGAGTGCCGAGGAGACCTCGACCCAGGCAACGGTGGTGTCGGCGGCCGCCGAGCAGGTCAGCCGCAACGTCGAGACCGTGGCCACCGGTGTCGAGGAGATGTCGAGCAGCATCCGCGAGATCTCGCGCAGCGCCCAGGCCGCGGCCAGGGTCGCCACCGAGGCCGTCGACGTGGCCGGGGCCGCGAGCGGCACCATCGACAAGCTCGGTCAGAGCAGCTCGCGCATCAGCGAGATCACGAAGGTGATCACGAGCATCTCCGAGCAGACCAACCTCCTCGCGCTCAACGCGACCATCGAGGCTGCGCGCGCCGGCGAGAGCGGCAAGGGGTTCGCAGTCGTCGCCAACGAGGTCAAGACCCTGGCGCGGGAGACCGCGTCGGCAACCGAGGAGATCGGCAAGCGGATCGACGCGATCCAGAACGACACCGGAGACGCGGTCGCCGCCATTGCCACGATCACCTCGATCATCACTCAGATCCACGAGATCCAGAACAACATCGCGAGCGCGGTCGAGGAGCAGACGGCCACCACCAACGAGATCGCACGCAGCGTCACCGAGGTTGCCAGAGGCAGCTCGGACATCGCCGGCAACATCTCCGGCGTGGCCACGGCGACCCGTGACACCGCTTCCGGAGCGAGCGCGACCCGGCGCGCCGCCGACGAGCTCGCCGCCATGGCGGTCCGGCTCGAGGAGCTGGTGAGCAGGTTCCGCTACGAAGAAAATTAGGAATGAGGAATTAGGAATTAGGAATTCCCGCCCAACCCCCCGTTCATTGCAGCGGGCGGGCGGCATTCCTAATTGGGATTAAAGAATTCGGAATGAGGAATTCCCGCCCAACCCCCCGTTCATTGCAGCGGGCGGGCGGCATTCCTAATTGGGATTAATGAATTCGGAATGAGGAATTCCCACCCGACCCCCCGTTCATTGGGGCGGGGCGGGCGGCATTCCTAATTCCTCATTCCTAATTCCTCATTCGCGCGGCCGCCTGCGGACGCGCGCGCTACCAGATGCGCGGGGTGCGGCCGAGGCGGCGGTCGACGGCCCACTGGTAGAGCTCCGCATAGCGGGCTGCGGAGTGGGTCCAGGAGAACCGCTGCTGCATGGCGCGCCGCCGCATCGCGGTGATGTGCCGCGGTTGGTTGTACCAGGCCCAGACCGCCCAGCCGACGGTGTCGAATATGGCAGCGGGCGTGAGCTCGTCGAACACGAACCCGGTG
>DATIVB010000097.1:0-3348 GCA_035466375.1 Chondromyces sp. | reverse complement strand
CCCGGGGGGCCCGGCCCTCTCGAGCGACTCGAGTACCAGGAGGACGGCGTCACCGACGCCCGCCAGGGTCTCGGGGCCGAACGGACGGCGATGCGCGAGCTCGCGGCACGCCTCGGCGAGGGCGATCAGGTGTCCGGCGAGGTTGCCGCTGTCGACGGTTGAGATGTAGATCGGCTCCAACGGCCGCAGGTCCCGGGTGTCGTACCAATTGCAGAAGTGGCCCTGGACGCGGTGCAGGTCGTCCATGGTCCGCAGCGTCGCCTCGAGCCGATCCGCGGTGTCGTGCGCTCCGATCCAGCCGAAGTCGTGCGCGCTCATCACGCTGAGCAGGTAGAGGCCCACGTTCGTCGGCGAGGTTCGATGGGCGCGCACGGGCTCGGGGTCCTCCTGGAAGTTGTCGGGCGGGAGGGCGTGCTCCTCGTCGTCGACAAAGGTCTCGAAGAAGCGCCAGGTGCGGCGGGCGATGAGCCGCAGCGAGCGCCTCTCCCGGTTCGAGAGCGCCGGGAACGCCGCGACCTTCGAGGGCACGCTGACGCGCAGGGCGAGGGCCGGCGCCAGCACCCAGAGGAGGATGAACGGCGCAGCCACGGGCAGGGCTTCCGGTCTGAACGCCACGCAGAGCGAGCCGGCCCCGAGGGCGACCGCCACACCGCAGCGAAGGTCCCGGTAGAAGGCCCGCAACGTCAGGGTGGCTCCGTACCCGGCCTGCGCCGCCGTCACCCACTCGAGCATGTTTCGTCGCGTCAGGTAGACCCGCCAGAGCGTGCGCGCGACGGCATCCGCTATCAGGCACCCCTGGTCGGCGAGCATGGTGACGGCGAGCGACGCCTGCGACGAGGCCACGAAAATGTCTCGGCCCACCGCGCGCAAATGGCTTCGCTTGGAGATCCGCGATCGCCGCGGCCTGAGGTTGTCGAGAACCGGGAAAAAGGCCGGCACCGCGATCGATCCCACGACCAGACCTGCCCACAGGAGCGCAGGGACATCGGCCAGGATCCAGGCGGCCACCAGCACCAGCAGCGACGACGGCGCGACCAGGCTCCGGCGGAGGTTGTCCACCATCTTCCAGCGATCCTCGGCGGGAATGCGGGCCTTCTCTTTCCGCCCCACGGCGTCCCGCGCGTGGCCCAGGATCCACGGCAGGAGCTGCCAGTCGCCGCGCACCCACCGATGGTGGCGGCGGGCGGCCACCTCGTAGTTGGTGGGGAACTCCTCGAAGAGATCCACGTCGGTCAGCAGGCCCGCGCGCGCGAACACCCCCTCGAAAAGATCGTGGCTGAGAAGGGCGTTCTCCGGAACCTTCCCCTCCAGAGCCGCCTCGAAGATATCGACGTCGTAAATCCCCTTGCCCGTGTACGAGCCCCCCTCGAAGAGATCCTGGTAGACATCGGAAGCCGCCGCCGCGTAGGGGTCCACGCCGCCGGGGCCGGAGACGATCCGCTGGTAGGCGGTGCTGCGGGGGCCGGTCGGCAACGACGGCGTGATCCGAGGTTGCAGGATCCCGTAGCCCCCGACGACACGGCCCTCCTGCGGGTCGAACCGCGGCCGGTTGAACGGGTGCGCGATCGCCCCGATCAACCGGTAGGCAGCCCCCTTGGGAAGCCGGGTGTCGGCATCCAGGGTGATGACGAAACGAACCCCGGTCGGCACCTCGGGCGGCCGTCCGTCGATCGGCACGAACGTGGTGTCGGTCGCGCCGCGCAGCAGACGGTTCAGCTCGTGGAGCTTGCCCCGCTTCCTCTCCCATCCGATCCACTTGCCCTCACCCTCGTTCCACACGCGGCGCCGATGCAGCACGAGGAACCGCTGTCCCCCTCCGGGCGGCCCCCCGTACTTCTCGTTCAGTCGCTCGACGCCGTCGACCAGGGCCGTGAGGAGCTCGTCGTCGCCGGGCCGGTGCTCGCGACTGGAGTCCGTCCAGTCGGAGAGGAGGGCGAAGTGCAGGTGTCCTTCGGAGTTCGCGAGGAAGTGCACCTCGAGCCGCTCGAGCTGCTCTTCGATGTCGGCCCGGCCGGTCAGAAACGTCGGCACGACGACCATGGATCGAAGTTCCGGAGGCACTCCGCGGGAGAGCTCGAGCTTGGGGTGCAACCTGGGTGCGACGAGAGACGTCACCAGGCGGTGGACGAGGGCCACCGCGATCTCCGAGGCGGGGACGAGGCCCAGGATTCCCAGCAGGACCAGGACCGGAAGGCCCGCCCCAGCGGTCCAGGTGAGAAACAGGGAGCAGGAGAGCACGGCGGCGGTGAGGCCGGCGATCGCTCCCAGGTAGCCGACGATCGCATGGGCGCGATAGAAGCGGCGGAGCCGGACCCGCACCGGGACACGCAGGCCCAGATGATCCTCGAACGGCAACCGCCCTCGGGACAGGATGTAGTACGCCGGATACTCCTCGGCACGCCGACGAATGCCGGCTCGCTCAGGGTCGCTGTCCGGAGGGACCGGCGCTGCCTCCCCCGCCTCCCCCTCGCCGGTGCGGGCATCCGGCGTGCTCTCGCGCCTCGCGTCGCGCGCCAGGCGCACGGCTTCGCGTGCCACCTCGAGCTCCGCGTGCCCCGAGCCCCGGGAGAGCAGCTCGATCTGGGCCCGGCACAGGCTCCTGGTCTCGGAGTCCATGTCCGCGAACCCTCCGACGGAGCGGAGCGTCTCGTCCACCAGGCTGACGGACTCGAAGAAATCGGTCCAATCGACCGAGGACATCCATTGCATGCTGGTGATGATGTTGGAGACGGTGACGTTGGCCGCGCCCTGAGCGTACTGCTCCCGGGCAACCACTTCATCGGCCGACGTTCCCTGGGCGCTCAGCATTTCGCTGAGCCGGTCCAGGACCGGAACGACCGAGGGGTCCTGATCCCGCAGTCGCTGGAAGAGCTGCATGGCGAACGCGTCGGCCAGGGGACCGTCGCCAAGACGCCGCAGAATCTGCTCCCCTTCCTCCGCCCGCCAGCCGCTGAGACCCAGCAGCCGGTCCGCCAGCTCGTCGGCCCCAGCCCGCGCCTGACGGGAACGGACGATGAGCTGCGCCAGTCGCCGCAGGTTCTCCACCAGGGCCACCCGGAGGTGGATGGCGATCGCCCATCCCTCGCCGATGGTCAGCGGTTGCACGCGCTGGTAGGCGCGGACGAACTGCCGCAGGCTCTCCAGCTGAAACCGGCTGTCGGTGTGGGCGACGTACGCCCAGGCCAGCCCGTAGACTCGGGGGTGCCCGGCGAGGTGACCCTCCGCGATCTTGGGCAGCAGACGGAAGTAGCCCTTCGGGAGGTGGTCGCGGATGTCCCGGATCTGTTCGTCGACGATGTGGAAGTTGTCGAGGAGCCACTCGGCGGCGGGCGTGATTTCCTTCTTCTC
>DATIVB010000096.1:0-1655 GCA_035466375.1 Chondromyces sp. | reverse complement strand
GCAACGTCCACCGCGTCCATGACCGTGAACAGCGACGCCGACAGGAGGCTGAAGATGCCCATCAGCATGACCGCGGCAAAGAGGTCGCGGAGGCGGATGATGGCGACCGCGATCACCGCGAGAAAGGTGAAGAGGAAGAGGTGGACGACGTCAATCATCCTCGGCCTCCTGCGCCAGCTCGTGGCCGAGCATGGGTCGCAGGCCGCGCATGAAGGCCGCCTTGGCGAGCGCGTGGGTCGCCAGCGGGCTCGTGACGGCGATGAACAGCAGCAGGAAGAAGAGCTTGAACGAGACCAGGATCGATCCTGAAGCGAACATGAGGCCGACCAGGACCAGCAACGCACCCATGGTGTCGGTGATGCCGGCGGGGTGGATGCGGCTGTAGAAGTCCGGCAGGCGGAGAATGCCGATACCGCCGACGATCAAGAACAGTGCACCTGCAGCAATGAGAATCCAGGTCATGATCCCGGCGCCCGCCCAGTCCATCAGTAGACCTCCTCCTCCTCGTCCTCCATCCCCGCGAGGTCGCCGAAGCGGGTGAACTTCATCACCGCGATGGTGCCGATGAAGTTCATCAGGGCGTAGACCAGGGCGAGGTCGAGGAAGTCGGGGCGGCCGGAGAGAAAGCCGTAGACCGCGATCAGGAGCACGGTCTTGGTGCCGAAGCTGTTGACGGCGAGCACCCGGTCGAAGACGGTGGGGCCGAGGATCGCGCGCGCCAGCGTCATCGCCATGCAGACCAGGAGGGCCGCCATGGCGGCGGCGAACGGGCTCATCAGCGCGCCAGTCCCTCGAGACGGGTCACCCGCCGGTCCATGCCGCCCTCGAGCAGGCCGTCGGCGACCTCGTCGGCAATGGCGTGGACCGTGATGTGGGTGCCGTGGACCCGGATCGAGACCGTGCCCGGGGTGAGGGTGATGGAGTTGGCGTAGATGACGCGCCCGAGGTCGCTGTGCTGGCTCGTCTCGGCCTCGAACAGGCGCGGGCTGATCCGCGGCCGGCCCGGGCTGAGGACCCTCCGCGCCACGTCGAGGTTGGCGAGGAAGATCTCCTTGAGAAGCCACGGCAGGTAGGCCAGGGTGCGCGGCAGCAGGTGCACGGGCAGGGCCTCGTCGTCGACGATGTCCATGCGCCGGCTCAGGAAGACCACGAGCAGGCATGACAGGACGGCGAAGCTCAGCATCAGCGGTGTGTAGTGACCCGAGTTGAGGAGCCAGGCCCCGAGCAGGATCACGAAGAGGGAGACCGTGGACCTCATCGGGCGCCTTCGCGATCACAGAGGTTCCGCATCGACCTCGCCACCGCTTCCCTCCCCGGAGCCGCGCCGGACACGCCACCGAGCGGCAACCGTGACCCTGTCAGCGGCGGTAAGAATAACCGAAAACCGGACCGGATGCAGGGACGAGATCTCAGTCTCTCCTGCCGGTCTCCCGGGCCTCGTGGGGCTACCGGTTGAGGCTCCAGATCGAGCCGTTGAGCACGGCGGCGAAGCTCACCCACGCCCAGTAGGGCAGGAGGAGCAGGCCCGCCGCGGGGACCACGCGCCAGAAGAGCCAGACGGCGGCGCCGATGGCGACCCACAGGAGCGCGATGTCGACCAGGGCCAGGCCGGGCGAGCGCAGCCCGAAGAACAGCAGCGACCACAGGCCGTTGAG
>DATIVB010000095.1:0-7744 GCA_035466375.1 Chondromyces sp. | reverse complement strand
CGACGGTCCCGCCGCGCCCGGCGGCCGGCGCGGCGGGCTCACGGCCGCGCGGCCCGGCCGTCTCCGCCACCGCGGTCGACGCCTCGGGCACGGGCTGGCGGCCGGGCGACCGCGTGCGCCACAACCGCTTCGGCACCGGCGTCGTGCTCGCCTGCCAGGGCCGCGGCGCGCAGCTCAAGCTGGTGGTGTACTTCGACGCCGCGGGTCGCAAGACCCTCGTGCCGACCATCGCCAAGCTCGACAAGCTCTGAGCGTTCCAACGTTTGAACGTTCGAACGTTGGAACGTTAGAATGGCGGCTTGATCGTGATGCCTGCGGCGCGATCGGAATCGGAGGATGCGATGAAGAACGAGTGGCATCACACGACGGTGCTGGCGGTGCGCCGCGACGGGGTCGTCGCGCTCGGCTCGGACGGCCAGGTGACCCTCGGCACGGCGGTGCTCAAGCACGGCGCCGCCAAGGTGAGGCGGCTCGCGGGTGGGACGATCGTGGCCGGCTTCGCGGGTTCGGTGGCGGACGCGCTGGCGCTCTTCACCCGTTTCGAGTCCAAGCTCGAGGCCTACGGCCACAACCTCGAGCGCGCCGCCGTGGAGCTTGCCCGCGACTGGCGCACCGACCGTGCGCTGCGCCACCTCGAGGCCCTCCTGATCACCGCCGACCGGACGACGACCCTGCTGGTATCGGGAACCGGCGAGGTGCTGTCGCCGGACGACGACGTCGTGGCGGTGGGCTCAGGCGGCTCCTACGCGCTGGCCGCGGCGCGGGCGCTCTTGAAGCACACGACGCTCGACGCGCCGGAGATCGTGCGCGAGTCGCTCACGATCGCGGCCGACATCGACATCTACACCAATGACCACATCACGATCGAGGAGCTGAAGGCGTGAACCTTGATGATCTGACCCCACGCGAAATCGTTGTCGAGCTCGACCGCTTCATCGTCGGCCAGGCGGCTGCCAAGCGCGCGGTCGCGGTGGCGCTGCGCAACCGCTGGCGGCGCCAGCAGCTGCCGCCCGAGCTGCGCGAGGAGGTCGCACCCAAGAACATCATCATGATCGGCCCGACGGGGGTCGGCAAGACCGAGATCGCGCGCCGCCTCGCCCGCCTCACCGGCTCGCCGTTTCTGAAGATCGAGGCCTCGAAGTTCACCGAGGTCGGCTACGTCGGCCGCGACGTCGAGTCGATCATCCGCGACCTGGTCGACGCCGGCCTGCAGCTGGTGCGGGCGGAGCGCGTGGCCGAGGTGGCGGTGCGCGCGGAGCGCGCCGCCGAGGACCGGCTGCTCGACCTCCTGGTGATGAGCTCGAGCTCGGCCGTGGACTCGTCGCTCGAGGAGCGGCGGCGGGCGCTCAAGCGGCCGCTCCGCGACGGTCTGTTGGAGGAGCAGGAGGTCGAGCTCGAGGTCGCCGAGAACCGGATGCCGACCGTCGAGATGTTCACGCCCCAGGGCATGGAGTCGATGGGCATCAACATGAAGGACATCTTCGGCGGGCTGATGGGCAAGAAGGCGCGCAAGCGGATGACCGTCAAGGAGGCGCGCCCGGTCCTGGTGGCGGAGGAGCAGGACAAGCTCGTCGACCGTTCGCAGATCGAGAGCGAGGCCATCCGCAGGGTCGAGGACTCGGGCATCGTGTTTCTCGACGAGATCGACAAGATCTGCTCGCGCGAGGACGTCGGTGGCCGCGGCCCGGACGTTTCCCGTGAAGGTGTGCAGCGCGACCTCCTGCCGATCGTCGAGGGCACCCACGTCAACACCCGCTACGGCGTCGTCCGCACCGACCACATCCTCTTCATCGCCGCCGGCGCCTTCCACGTCGCGCGCCCGGCCGACCTCATCCCCGAGATGCAGGGCCGCTTTCCGATCCGGGTCGAGCTCCTGTCGCTCGGCGCCGAAGACTTCGAGCGCATCCTCACCGAGCCCGAGAACTCGCTCGTCCGCCAGTACACCGAGCTGCTGGCGACCGAGAAGCTCGAGCTCAGGTTCACCGACGGTGCGATCACGACCATCGCCTCGATGTCCGTCGAGATCAACCGCGCGGCGGAGAACATCGGCGCGCGGCGGCTGCACACGGTGCTCGAGCGGCTGCTCGAGGACCTCAGCTTCGCGGCCCCGGAGCGGGCCGGCGAGGTCGTGGTGGTCGACGAGGAGATGGTCAGGGAACGCCTCGGCGAGCTGGTCGGAGACCGCGACCTGGCGCGGTATATCCTCTAGAATTAGGAATTAGGAATTAGGAATTGAGAATTTCGGATTTCGGATGTGCTCGCGGCCTATGGCCGCGGCGTTTACCCGCCATGAGCGGGTGGCCGATGGCCGGCCTCCACCCAACCTTCCTTCCCGGCCGTCGGCCACATTCCGCTCCTGACGGGCAGTGCCGGATTTCGGATTTCCACCCCGCCGGCCGGAGCTCGAAGTCGCGGACGGGAAGAAAACTCAAAACTCGAAACTCAAAACTCAAAACTGCAGTCAGTGGATCCATGATCTCGTTGCTGCTGCTCACGGCCTGCGGCAAGGAAGCGGCGCCGCAGCCGCCGGTGATCCGGGTCGCCGAGCGCACCACCGACCTGACGGCGGTCCAGGAGGGAACCGATGCGGTGCTCGCCTGGAGCTACCCCTCCGCGACCACGGCCGGGCAGGCCCTGACTGAGCTCGAGGCGGTAGAGATCTGGCGGGCGACTCTGCCCGCGGCCCAGGAGCCGCCGCCGCCGGTCAGCCCCCAGGACCGCCGGCTGCAGCGCCAGCTGATGGAGGCCCAGGGCGAAATCGTCGCGGTGCTCGATCCGGCGGCGCTGCAGGCCTCGACCCGGGGCTCGCAGCTTCGCTACCGCGACGACCTGGAGCTGTGGCGGCAGGGCCTCGAGGTCGACCTCGGGGACCCGGTGGTGTGGTACGGCGTGCGCACGGTCTGCTGCCGCAAGCGTGTCTCCGAGATGTCCAACGTCGCCCGCCTGCTGCCCGTCGAGCCGCCGCCGCCGCCCACCGGCCTCGAGCTGCAGGCGGGGGGCGAAGGCATCACCCTGCGCTGGACACCGTTGCCGAAGCTCAGGACCCAGGTCGAACGCTCCGCCGACGGTGCATTGTGGACCACGGTCACCGAGGAGCCGGTCGCCGGGGAATCCTGGCGCGACACCACTGCAGCCCAGGGCCGCAGCTGGTTCTACCGCGTACGCTCGGTCGCGCGGGTGGAGGGCGGGGGCCAGGTGTTCGGAGAGCCGTCGCCGCCGCAGGAGATCGACCATCCCGACACCTATCCGCCGCCGGTGCCCGAGGAGCTCGTGTGCCTGCCCGAAGGCAGCCGGGTGCGCCTGCGCTGGACAGCGGTTCCAGGCGCTCGCGAGTACCGGGTGTCGCGGCGCGTCGAAGGCGGCGCCGAGACCGTGCTGGCGCCCGCCGCCGGGTCGCTGGAGTACGTCGACGAGGAACCGCCACTGGGCGAGCTCGTGTACCTCGTCGCGGCCACCGACGACGTGGGCAACACAAGTGCGCCCGCGACCTGCACGGTAGTCATGGGGGCGGTGCCGTGAGGACAGGGCTCTTCAAGGTCGAGGGCTCGGGGAACGACTTCGTGCTCGGTCTTGGTGCCTGGGCCGCTCGGCTCGCTGCGGAGCCTGCCCTGGTGCGGCGCCTGTGCGACCGCCGCCGCGGCATCGGGGCGGACGGCATCCTCGCCTTGCACGCGGAGTCCGAGCACCGCGCTCGGGTGACCTACCGCAACGCCGACGGCAGCCTCGGCGATTTCTGCGCCAACGGCACGCGCTGCGCGGCCCGCGCGGCGGTGGAGCTTCTCGGCTGCAGGTCCGAGCTGACCGTGGCGACGGGCTGGACCGAGGTCCCAGCGCGGGTGGACGGCGCCGAGGTCCGCCTCGAGCTGCCGCCGCCGGACGCCGGTCCGAGCCGCCCTGCGATCGAGGCCCGTGCGCCGCTGTGCAGCTTTCTTCACCTCGAGCTTGGAGTACCGCACCTGGTCGTTGCGCTCTCCGGCCCGTTGGCCGATCTCGATCTCGCGGCGGTGGCGCCGCCGCTGCGCGCCCACCCCGCCCTCGGACCGGCAGGCGCCAACGTCGACTTCTTCGAAGCGGAAAGCGACGGCGTCGTGGCGGTGCGCACCTGGGAGCGCGGGGTCGAGGGCGAGACCCTGAGCTGCGGCTCGGGGATGGTGGCGGTGGCGCTGGCGGTGATGGCCGAGCGCGGGGTGCGGGAGCTCGGGCTGCGTCCGGCCTCGGGCGATCTGCTGAAGGTGGAGGCGCTCGGCGAGCCGCCGTCGTGCGGTTCCCGCCTCACCGGGCCGGCGCGCTTCGTCGCCGAGATCCACCCGACCGAGGAGCTCCTCGCCGGTCTCTGACCCGGCCGGCGCTCCGACGTTCGGCTCCTCCGGAAACACACGAGATGGAAGCACGGGGTACGACCCGTACCCGGATTCAGGTGCAGTGACAGCGGCAGATGGCAGTGGCAGTTTCAGTGACAGTCACAGTGACAGCCTCAGTGGCAGTTTCAGTGACAGTTTCAGCGTCAGAGGTCCGCGCCCGGGGCAGCGACCGTGGCAGTGAGCCGGGCGGCGCGACCGCGGCATGGCCAAGCCGGGTCGACCATAACCAGACACCTTCGCTCTTCGAGACGTCAGCGCGAACCGTCGCAACCACGAAGGCACCAAGACACCAAGAAAAACACAAAGGATGTTCTTCGTGAACATCTTGGTGCCTTGGTGTCTTGGTGGTTCAACGGTGGGTGGGTGGAAATCCCAAATCCGAAATCCGAAATTCGAAATCGTCCACTTCCCATCTCACAGACAATCCGGAAGCGCCCAACGTTCAAACGTTCAAACGTTCGAACGGCTACGCGAGGATCTTCCAGCCGATCACCAGGACGACGGCCGCCAGCCAGCCGGCGGCGAGGTCGTCGGCGATCACGCCGACTCCGCCCGGAAAACCCTCGCAGGAGCGGATCGGCCACGGCTTGAGGACGTCGAAGACCCGGAACAGCACGAAGCCCGCGGCCGCGAACAGGGCCAGCGGCCCGGCCCCGGTCAGGGGCACGAAGGGCAGCGCCACCAGGTAGGTGAGCCACTGCCCGGCGACCTCGTCGATGACGATCGGACCGGGGTCGTGCGCGCCGCGCCGCGCGACCTCCACCTCGGCTGCCCACAGCCCGGCCGTCGTTGCCGCGGCGAGCCCGATCGCGGTCAGCGCGATGCGGGTGGCGGGTGCGGGTGCGGCGAGGCAGGCGAGCCACCACAGCAGGGCCGCCGGCAGCGAGCCGGCGGTGGTTCCCGGCGCGGGCAGGCGTTCGCCGAGGCCGCCGACGGTGGCGGTGGCACGTGCCAGTGCTGCGTGCTTTCCGGTCATCGGGTACCTCCTTCGGCCAGGGCCTCGACGAGCCGGCGCTGGAAGGCGCCGAAGTCGCCCGACGAGCAGCCTAGCACCACGTCGCCGTCGCGGAGCACCGGCAGCAGGCAGAGAACCGGGTCGTCGCCGGCCTCCGGCATCAGCGCTGCGACGCCGTGCGCCGCCAGCGCCGCGGCCAGCGCCCGCCGGTCGAGCACCTCGTCGGGCGCGAGGCGGCTCGCGTGGTAGGGCGACGCCACCAGGACCACGTCGGCCTCGCGGAGGGCGCGCTCGTAGGCGTCCTGGAACTCGCGCCGCGCGGCGGTCAGCGAGCGCGGCTCGAAGGCGAGGACGATGCGACGTCCGGGCCACTGCTGGCGGGCCGCCGCGATCGTCACCGCGATGGCCGTCGGGTGGTGCGCGAAATCGTCGACGACGGTGACGCCGGCTGCCTCCCCGACCACCTCCATGCGGCGCGCGACACCCGGGAACCGCGCCAGGGCTGCGACCGCCGCGGCGGGTGCCGCCGCGCCGGCGGCGGCGGCGGCAGCCACCGCCATCGCCGCGTTCTGGATCAGATGGGCGCCGCTCTGCGGCAGCTGCAGGCTCAGGCGCTCGCCGCGCCAGCGCAGGGTCGCGGCGGCGCCCTCGGGGCCCCCGCCCAGCGACTCGACGCAGAGGGTGCAGTCCGCCGTCGGGCCGACGGTGACGATGGGCGCGGTGGCATCCCGGCACGCGGCCAGAGAGCCGTCGCTCCACGCGTTGACCACCACCGCCCCGTGCTTCGGGACCTGTGCGGCGCCGGCCCGAAACGCGGTCAGGACGGCGTCGAAGCTCGGGTAGAGGTCGGCGTGGTCGTACTCGACCGGGCCGACCAGGAAGACGTGGGGCCGATAGTGCAGGAACTTCGGCCCTCGGTCGAAGAACGCGGTGTTGTACTCGTCGCCCTCGATCACCAGCCAGCCGCCGCCGCCGAGGCGGAAGCCGCGCGGGTTCCAGCGCGGCAGGCCGCCGATCAGCGAGCTCGGATCGGCGCCGGTCTGCTCGAGGACCCACGCCAGCATCGCCGTGGTCGTGGTCTTGCCGTGGGTGCCGGCGACCACCAGGCTGTGGAGGCCGCGGGCGAGGACGTAATGGGCCACGGCCTCGGCCTGCGAGAGGTGGGGAAGGCTGCGCTCGAGCACCGCCTGGACCTCGACGTTGGTGCGCGGCAGCGCGTTGCCGATGATCACGCGGTCGACCCCGGGCGGGATCAGGGCGGCGTCGAAGCCCAGACGCACCGGGATGCCGAGATCGGCGAGCAGGGTGCTCATGGGGGGGTAGAGCTGCGAGTCGACGCCCTCGACCCGGTGCCCGAGCTCGCGCAGGAGCCCGGCGAGGGGCGCGGTGGCCGTGCCGCCGATGGGCAGGAAGTAGAGGAAGTCGCGCGGGCCGTATAAGTCCTGCAAAAAAGACGCCCCAGGGGTTGCCGGTTCGGGCCGCCGGTCCGTATGATTGTCCCCTGACGCGATGCAGAACACAAGGAGGCCCCTGAAATGAAGAATCCTGCGAGAACGCTTCTCGTGGTCGCTGCCGTGGCGGCCGCGCTGATCGTCGGCGCCGCCGCCGACGCCCAGGCCGGTCCGAAGCTCGTCGTGCCCGAGAAAATCAAGGACATGGGCACGGTCGCCCAGGGCGAGGTGGTCGACGTCGAGTTCGCGCTCGTCAACGAGGGTGACGAGACGCTCGAGATCAAGGCGGTGCGTCCGACCTGCGGCTGCACCGTGGCCGACTTCGACCGCGAGATCCCGGCCGGCAAGACCGGCTATGTCAAGGCCAAGCTCGAGACCCGTGACTTCTCCGGCCCGATCTCCAAGTCGATCCTCATCATGACCAGCGATCCCGCCGAGCCGACGGTGACGGTGGTCATCAAGACCAACGTCCACCCGTACGTCGAGGTCCTGCCGCGCGCCCTGGTACGGTTCAACGCCGTCCAGCACGAGCCCATGGAGCAGACCATCACCGTCGCCGCCGGCGAGGACAACCCCGGCTTCAAGGTGACCGGCGTGTCCTCGAGCGTACCGTTCCTCGAGACCACCGTGCGTCCTCTCGGCAAGGACGAGCTGCTGGCGGGCAAGTCGCCGCAGCAGTACGAGGTGGCCATGTCGCTCAAGGATGGCGCGCCGGTCGGACCGGTCAACGCCGAGATCATGATCGAGACCAACCACCCCAAGGCGAAGGAAGTGCCGGTGAAGGTCTTCGGCGTCGTCCGCGCGCTGCTCGGCGTGACGCCATCGCAGGTCCAGTTCGGGTCGGTGGCGGCCAAGAACAAGCCCGGCCGCAACCTGATCCTCGTCAACAACCGCAGCGGCGGCACCAAGGTCGAGGTCACCGGGGCCTCGGTCAACGACGCGGCCTTCGATGCCGAGGTGGTGACGATCGAGGCCGG
>DATIVB010000094.1:0-4573 GCA_035466375.1 Chondromyces sp. | reverse complement strand
CACAGAGGCACGGAGAACACAGAGAAGCCACAGAGAGAGATCATGACCTCGCAGCTGTTGATCTTCGGATGGTCCTGCGATTGGTCGGAAAACCCTCTGTGCGGCTCTGTGGCCTCTGTGCCTCTGTGGTTCAACAGGCTTTTCGAATAGATCGGCGTGAACGACCCGGAGGTGGTCATGACGCGGTCGCTGTCGCGGTCGATGGCACGGACGCTGCCCTCTGGCTCTGCAGCTGTCACTGCCACTGAAACTGCCACTGAAACTGTCATTGCCATCTGCCGCTGACACTTGACCTGAGGCCGAGTGGAGGGGTGGAGGGGCGGAGGGGCGAAGGGGCAGAGGGGCGGAGGGGCGGAGGGGAGGGCGGGTCAGCGCTTCATGATCTCATCGAGGGCGCGGCGCTCGATCGGCCAGCCGTCGGGCAGCAGGGCCGCGAACGCATCGGAGCCGAACCACGCCTCGTCGCCGGCGTAGGTGGGCACGACGAGGCGCGGGAAGCGCGCGAAGATCACCCGGTCGGGCACCGTTCGCACGGCGTCGAGCTCGGCCCGCCGCTGTTCGGCATCCTCGAGCCCGGCAAAGAAGCCCTGCGCCGCGCGCAGCTGCATCAGCAGGAACCCGTCCTCGAGCACCGGGCTGCCGGCGCGCGGGCCGAGGACGAGGCGCGCCGCGAGGTGGCGGAGGCTGCCGGCGAACCCACGCTCCTCGAGGCGGCGCCGCCACCTGCGGCCGAAGGGCAGCGCGTCCTCACCGTTCTCGAATGGGTCGGCGATGGCCCGCTCGAGCTCGGGATGCTGCTTGGAAAACGCGGTCAGGCGGTGGAGGAAGGTGGCCAGGACCGCGCTTCCGAAGGCCGCGCGGCACTCGCCGTCGGCGCAGGCGAAGAAGGTGCGCAGCGCGTTGCGCTCGTACAGCACGCCGCGCCGGAAGTCGCCGAGGCGGCTCGAGGTCGCGGCGCCGCGGTGGCGCGCCACCGCGCCAGGGCAGGCCACGACCTCGCGCCCAACCGCCGCCAAACGCCACCCGAGATCGACGTCCTCGAAGTAGGCGAAGTGCCTGCGGTCGAAGCCCCCGCTGCGCCGCCAGTCGTCGGCCCGGATCGCCATGTTGCCGCCGCAGGCGAACGGCAGGGGCTCGCCGGGCGCCGGCGGCTCGAGCTCGGCCGGCGTGAAACCCTGGCCGACCTGGAAAGCGTGGCAGTCGAAGGTCACCGCCCCGCGCACGAAGTCGTGCACCGCGCCGTCCCAGCTGGTCAGGCGCCCCGCCGAGATCGCCGCGTCCGGGTGCGCCGCGAGCACCTCGAGGTGGGCCTCCACGAACCCGGGAGCAGCGGCCGCGTCGTCGTTGAGCAGCACCAGCACCTCGCCGCCCGCGGCCTCCGCGCCGAGGTGGACGCCGCCGGCGAAACCCAGGTTCTGATCGGAGCGCACGACCCTGGCCCACGGGAAGTGCCGCGTCGCGTGCTCCCCGCAGTGGTCGCGGGAGCCGTTGTCGACCACGATCACCTCGACGTCCCGACTCCCCGCGTGGTCGGCGAGTGACGCGACGCTGTCCTCGAGGTGGCGGGCACCCGCGTGCACGACCACGATCACCGAGGCCTTCACCGGCCGCCGCTCCGCTGCCGCCGCAGCGCGCGCTGGATGCGACGCAGCAGCGGCTCCTCGGCCGTCACCTCGCCGGGCGCGAGATCCTCGAAGGGCCCCCGCTCGGCATCGCGCCAGGGTGCCTGGGCAAAGCGCAGCAGCGGCGCCGCGACCTGCCGCCAGCTCCGCTCCGAGGCCCACGCACGGGCGGCCGCGGCCGCCCGCCGGCGCGCGTCGGCATCGCCGAGCAGGCCGGCGACGGCCTCGCCGAAGGCCGCGGCATCGCCGTCCGGGACGACCGCACCGGCACCCTGCTCGGAGACCACCCGCGCCATGGTGCCGCCCGCGGTCACGACCGCCGGCAGGCCGAGCCACATCAGGTCGACCAGGCGGGTGCGCAGGCTGAGCTCGGTCTCGATGCCCGGGCGGTGGCTGAGCACCGCCAGGTCGCAGACCTGCGGCAGCTCGAACCGACGCTCGAAGGGGCGCCAGGCCTCGAAGCGCACCGCGGATCCCAGCCAGCCGCGGCGCTCGGCCGCTGCGCGCACCCTCGCGGCCGCGGACATCGGGGTCAGCTCGGGGTGCGGGTGCTCGGCGAAAACCACCACCGTGCGCGGCTCGCGCTCGAGCAGCGCCGGCAGCGCCTCGAGGACGAGGTCTGGGTCGTACCAGTCGTAGATGCCGCCGAAGTAGAGCACCGGCGCCTCGTCGTCCACCCCGGGCAGGACCTCGGCCCGTGCCGGCGGCGCCGGGACCGGCTCGTCGGGGGTCCCGAAAGGCAGCTCGCAGATCAGCCGGCCGAGGGCGGGGTCGTCCTCCAGCACCAGCGGATTGACCCTGCCGAGGGCGGTCAGCCAGCCCAAGTAGTAGAGCCGCTGCTCCGCCGAGGAACACAGGAAGAAATCGCCGCGGCTCATCTGCAGCCGCCAGGTGGCGTGGTCGGTGCGGAAGGGCTGCAGGCCGAGCTCGCGGTGGTAGTGCAGATTCTCGATCAGAAACGGGTCGTAGAGGTCGACCACGACCGGCAGGTCGTCACGCTGCGCCAGGTAGTGGTTGCCGAGGTGGGCGTGGAGCAGCACCCAGTCGTGGCCGGCGGCCTGGCCGCCGAGCCGGGCGGGGTCCGCCTGCACGAGCTCCAGGGACCCGCGCCGCGGCCCGGACTCGGCGGGATCGTTGGGCACCGCCAGGGTCACCTCGTGCCCGGCATCGGCGAGGACCCTCGCAAGGGCCAGGAAACGCGTGCCGACCCCTGCGGTGAGCTCGCGCACCGGCTCCGGGCAGATCAGGAAGGCGCGGGTCATCGAGGGCCCTCCCGCTTGCTCCGACCTGCCCCGTCGATTCTGTCCATGGCGGGCATGGTAGCAGCACGGTGGTACTATCGGCCGGGAAGGAACCATCGTGGTGCGCAACGTCCTCAGCCCACCAGGTGTCACGACCCGGGTCACCGCCCGGCGGGTCCTGGTGATCGCGCCGCACTTCGACGACGAGGTGCTCGGCTGCGGCGGGCTCATCGCCCAGCTCGCCGCCGACGGGGCCGAGGTCGGCGTCCTCTTCCTGACCGACGGCTCAGGCGGCGAAGAGGAGATCGCCGACCGCCCTGCCTACGCCGCGCGGCGGCACCGCGAGGCGGCGCGGGCGCTCGAGATCCTGGGCACCACCGACCTGGTGTTCGCGGACCTCCCGGACGGCGCCCTCGCCGCCCACCTCGACCGCGCCGCGGCAGCCATTCGCGAGGCGCTCGTGGAGCGCACGCCGGATCTCCTGCTCGCGATCTCGCCTCTGGAGATCAGCGCCGACCACCGCGCGGCCTTCGCCGCCCTGCACGCCGTCCTGTCGCCGCTGCGCGGCGGCACCGACCTCGACGCCGCGGTCTCGGGCCTCAGAATCCTGCTCTACGAGGCGAACCACCCGGCCTTTCCGGACCTGCTGGTGGACGTCACCGGGCAGCTCGAGCTCATCCGCCGCGCCATCGAGGCCCACGCCAGCCAGCTCGAGCTCCACAACTACCGCGAGATGACCCTCGGCCTGCGCAGCCTGCGGACCGCCTCGCTGTCCCCGGCGGTTCAGGGCGCCGAGGGCTACCGGTCGTTGCGCGTCGACGATTTCAGGACCGCGAGCCGGGCGGCGATGATCCGCCGCCTCGGCGGCGTCCCCGAGCTCCACGACGTCCTCGACGGACCGAGAATCAGCGTCGTGGTCCGCACCAGGGACCGTCCCCAGCTCCTCGATCAGGCCATGGACAGCCTCGCAGGAGGCAGCTACCGGAACGTGGAGGTGGTCCTGGTCAACGATGGCGGCGCGCCGCCTGAGCCCGCCGAGGGCTTTCCCTTCCCCCTCGTCACGGTCAACCTGCCGGAGAACCGCGGCCGCGCGGCGGCGGCCAACGCCGGCATCGAGGCGGCCTCCGGTGACTGGATCGCCTTCCTCGACGACGACGACCTCGCGATGCCGGAGCACCTCGCGACCCTCGCCGGTCTCAGCCGGGCCGCCGGCGCCCGGGTCGTCTACACCGATGCCGCGGTCGGGATCTACGAGCTCGACGCGGCCTCGGGGTGGCACCGCGTGGCAAGCCGCCTCCCCTACAGCCGCGACTTCGATGCCGACCTGCTGCTGTTCGACAACTACATCCCATTCAACACCCTGCTCATCGAGCGCTCGCTGCTCGACGAGGTCGGCCCCCTCGACACCGGGCTGCCGTTCTTCGAGGACTGGGAGCTCCTGATCCGGCTTTCGGCCGAGACGGCATTTCTCCACCTGCCGCAGGTGACCGCCGAGTACCGCCACTTCCGCAGCGGCGGCCAGGTCTTCGGCGAGCGCCCCGACGCGAGGGCCGACTTCCTCGAGGTCAAGGCGAGGGTGATCGCGAAGCACCGGCAGCGCCAGTCTCCCGAGGTCGTCGCCCGGGTCGTCGACCTCCTGCGCGCCGAGACGGTCGCCGCAGCGGAAGCGCTCAGGGCGCGCTCGGACGAGCTCGAGTCGGAGCGTCGCCG
>DATIVB010000093.1:0-2726 GCA_035466375.1 Chondromyces sp. | reverse complement strand
GTGCCCGAAGATGTCGGTGGCGACGTTGTCGTCGCCGTCGACGAGGTTCGATGCCTCGGAGTGGAACGCCGCGAACCTTCCGCTCCCGTCGAGCCTGGCCGGTCCGCTGTCCGCATTGCCCTCAACACCCGAGCTGCTGACGCTCACCCGCTCGGTGACGCCGAGATCCATGTCGCGGACGAACGCGTCACTGGCGGCGTTGGTGTCTTCGCCGGGAGGCAGCAGGTCCGTGGCGTTGGAGAAGACCCCGGCGTAGCGGCCGTTGGCGCTGATGCCGACCGCCCCGGTGTGGCTGTTGCCGGCTTCACCTTCGGTGGTGACGCCGATCATCATGGTGACACCGAGGTCGAGATCCCGCATGAAAGCGTCGTTCACGCCGTTGTCGTCAAAGGCGACGAGGTTGGTCGAGTTCGAGATGAAGGCGACGTGCCGCCCGTCGGCGGAGATGTGCGGGTACCAGCTGCCGCCGTTCTCCTCTGCGCCCTCCCACGTCACGCTGACGAGCTCGTTGTCCCTGGTTTGCAGGTCGCGCACGTAGATGTACCTCGACGAGTCCATCGATCCGGATACGATGTTGGTCGCGGTGGAGCGGAATGCGACGTAGCGGCCGTCGCCGCTGATCGACGGCGTGCGGCTGTCGCCGTTGCCCTCGCTGCCGTCCCAGGCCATGCTGACCCGCGAGACCTGTCCTGTGGTGCGATCGAACACGAACACGTCCTGGAAGGCGTTGGTGTCGTCGTCCACGAGATCGGGGGCATACGAGTAGAACGCGATCCAGCGGCCGTCCTCGCTGATCGAGGGATCGCGGGATTCGCCCCAGGCATCACCACCGTCCCACGCTTCACTCACCCGGGTGGTCGTGCCGAGGAGGCGGTCGCGCACGAAAACATCCCGCAGCCCGTTGCCGTCGCCAGCCACGAGGTTGGTGGCGTCGGACTCGAAGACCACGAAGCGGCCGTCGGCACTGACACTGTCGTGGAGTGGGGCGACGCTTTCGCCGTTCGCCTCGAGCCCGGTGCTGCTGACGCTGACCCGCTCGATCACCTGGGCGCCGACCGTACCGGCCGCCGCTGCGATCATGACCCCGAGACACCTGATGCAGCCCAGGTGGCGCATGGTCTCCTCCAGAAGCTGAGTTTTGAGAACAAACATGCTTCCGTGATGTGTTTTTGTCAATCGTTGGGACACGTTCGACGCGGCCCTCGCCCTCGCCCTCGCCGAATCGTGCATCCCGACGGTGTACCCGATCGGCGCCGAGGATGTCCGGGCGGCGCGGTTGATCGCCGGCAGCCACCCAGAGCTCGGAGCCCGCGATCTGATCCATCTGGCGATCTGTCGACGCCACGGCGTGGGCGAGATCGAGACCTTTGACCGCGGTCTCGCCGCCGCGTTCGGCAACGCGTGACCTCACGCCCCCGGGGGCGCGCCCGGCCCTTTGCTAGACTTGAATGGGCGGACCCGGGGGCACATCATGGCGAGCTTTGTCCACACCTGCGACCGATGCGGGACCCGGATGCAGGTCCACGAGCGGTACTTCGGGCGCACCCTCAAGTGCACCGGCTGCCGCACCGAGTTCGTGGCCGAGGCGCGCGAGGAGGACCTCGCGGCGCCGCCGCCGGCAGCCGCAGCACCTCGGGCCCCGGCCCGGGAAGCGGGCGGCCCCAAGTGGATGCTGTGGCTGGTTCTCCTTCTGGTGCCGGTGATCGGATTCGTGCTGTGGTTGGGCCGCGGCGGGGGGCCGCCCGAGACCGCCTTCCGCGAGCAGCACGCGGTCGGCGACGTGGCGGCCCTCGACACCGGCACCACGCGGCCGGTGCTGGTGGCGCTCGATCAGGAGTCGGTGGCGGCGCTGGTGGACATGCGGACCGGAGCGGTCCAGCTCGGGATCTCGGGGCTGATGTCGAACAGCGAGAGCTACCTGGAGGTCGAGGCCGGCACCAGGGCCCGCATCCTCGCCTACGCCAACCAGGACCGCGAGGCCAAGGTGCGCCTCATCGAAGGGCCGTCGGCGGACCAGGAGGTGTGGGTCCCTCGGCGCTGGCTGCGGTGACGGCGCGTCCCCCTGCGGGCCTCGCCGCGCCGTCCCGGCCATCCCGGAAGAGCCATGGGACGGGACCTCGAGCAGCTCAAGCGTGACCTCGTCGCGGCGCTGCAGGCCGAGCGCTGGGCCGAGGCGTTGCCGCTGCTCGAGCAGTTCTGCGCCCGCTTTCCGGAGCACTCGAAATCCTGGCTGAACCGCGGCTACTGCCTGGTCAAGCTCGGGCGCCACACCGAGGCGGTGGCGGCCTTCGACCGCTGCCTCGAGCTCGATCCCGGCTCGGAGAAGGCCGCCGGCTGGCGGCGGCAGGCGTTGGCGGCGCTCGAGCCGGTGCCCACCCGAACCCAGGCACCGGAGCAGGGCGCCACCGCGACCGCCGCCGCCGCCCCCGCCCTCGGCGAGCTCACGCGCCGCGCCCCCGCCCGCTCCGAGGCGCCGCACAGCTTCGCCACCATGGCCCTCCCGGACACTCGCCGCGGCTGGCAGGCCGGGACCGTGGTCGACGGCCGCTACGAGGTGCGCGAGGTGGCGCGCGGCGGCATGGCGGTGGTGGCGATCGCCTTCGACCGCGAGCTGCGGCGGATGGTGGCGATCAAGACGCCGCTGCCCTCGGTGCTGAGCTCCGCCGACGGCCGCGCCCGCTTCCAGCGCGAGGCGGAGTCCTGGATCGCCCTCGGCCTCCACCCGA
>DATIVB010000092.1:0-2683 GCA_035466375.1 Chondromyces sp. | reverse complement strand
TGCCGCAACGCCGGCGGAGATTGTGAATTTGGTAACATGAGCGTTCGCGGCTCGCCGTCGGCAGCGTCTCGGGCGATTCCGCGGGAGGCACGGATGTTCGACTCGCTGGCGGATGCCGAACGCTACATCGCCGAACAGGGTATCGAGCAGATCGACCTCAAGTTCTGCGACCTCTGGGGGCGCTGGCACCACGTGACGGTGGCCGCCTCGGGTTTCGGCGCCCGGCTCATGGAGCAGGGCATCGGCTTCGACGGTTCGTCGGTCGGATTCAAGGGCATCAGCTCGGGCGACATGGTGATGGTGCCCGACCTCGGCACCGCCTTCCCGGACCCATTCTGGGACCTGCCGACCTTGAGCTTCATCTGCACCACCCTCGAGGCGGACACCCGCGCGCTCTTTCCGTACGACCCGCGGAGCATTCTGCAGCGCTCCGAGGAGCGGCTGCGCTCGAGCGGCATCGCCGATCTCAGCCTGTGGGGCCCGGAGTTCGAGTTCTACGTCTTCGATTCGGTGGCCTACGAGAACGGGGTCAACGTGGCCGGCTACCGGATCGAGTCGGAGGAGGGCGCCTGGAGCAACGGCGTGCCCGGCAGCGGCTTCGCCTCGCCGCTCAAGGGCGGCTACCACGCAACCCCGCCGCGCGACACACTGCACAACCTGCGGTCGCGGATCTGCCAGCGCCTCGACGCCGCCGGCGTGTCGCTCAAGTACCACCACCACGAGGTCGGCGGTCCGGGGCAGTGCGAGATCGAGACCTCGCTGCTGCCCGGGCTGCGGGCCGCCGACGCCTGCATGCTGGTCAAGTACATCGCGCGCCTGACGGCCCTCGAGGACGGCTTGACCGCCACCTTCATGCCGAAGCCGCTGTTCGGCGAGGCCGGGTCGGGGATGCACTTCCACCAGCGGCTCGAACAGGGCGGGCGGAACCTCTTCTACGATGCCGACGGTTACTCATGCCTGTCGGACATGGCGCGCTTTTACATCGGCGGCCTCCTCCAGCACGGCCCCGCCGTGCTCGCCCTGACCAACCCCAGCACCAACTCGTACCGGCGCCTGGTGCCGGGCTTCGAGGCGCCGGTGAGCGCGATCTTTTCGGCCGGCAACCGCTCGGCGGCCGTCCGCATCCCCAAGTACGCCAACAAGCCCGAATCGGCGCGGATCGAGTTCCGGCCCCCGGACGCGACCGCCAACCCCTACCTCGCCATCGCCGCACAGCTGCTCGCCGGCCTGGACGGCATCGCCCGGCGGCTCGACCCCGAGACGCTGGGTTTCGGGCCGGTGGACGAGAACATCTTCGACTGGCCGGAGGAGCGCCGGCGCTCCATCAAGGCCCTCCCCGCCACCCTCGGCGAGGCGCTCGACGCGCTCGAAGCAGACCACGGCTTCCTGCTCGAGGGCGAGGTGTTCTCGCCGCAGCTCATCGCGCGCTGGATCGAGCACAAGCGCGGCGACGAGCGGCAGGTGTTGTCGCGCCCGCACCCCTACGAGGTCGAGCTGTACTACGATGTGTAATTCCGGGCCTCGGAGGCCCGGAATTACAGGGGCGCCTGCGACGCCGGAGGGTCGCGACACCCTGGCCCGGTATGTTCGCCAGGGTTTGTGGCGAGGGCGGAGACGAACCCTGGCGCGAAGTCCGGGCTACCCGACCGGCGGCGGTGGGGGAGGCGTCTGGTCGTAGCCGGCGACGGGCTGCACCTCGACCTTGAAGACCGAGCCGCCGATGAGCCCGCCGAGGGCGCCGAAAATGGCCCCGAAGAGGAGCGAGAAGAACAGCCCCACCAGGAGCATCACCACCGGGCCCGAGCTCTCCATGAAGCCGGTGATCTGATGCAGGGTCTCGGGGTCGATCTCGGCCCCGCTCGCCTGGATCTGCTCGATCACCTGCTGCCAGTCGTCCATGCCGAAAACCATGTTGATGAGGCCGCCGAGGATACCGGCGACGACGCCGTAGATGAGCCCGGCGATCACGCCGACGGTGGCGCCGTTGCCGGCGCGGAAGGAGGCCCCCGCAGTCCGGCACTCCTTGGAGTAGAGGAACGCGGCGACGAAGCCGCAGCCGATAATCAGCGCGCAGCAGGCGCAATTGAGCCAGTTGATGATCGGGATCGCGCCGGCGACGCCGAAGGCGACGCCGGAGATCAGAGCTGCTCTCAGCATCGAGGGGGGTTGGTTCTGCATCATCTCCTCCTTGGGTCTTCGGCCATCATAACGAATTCTCGCGCCGGATCGACTCGGTCACGCCGCTGTTCGCGGCCGCGATGGTGACGAGGGCGTCGCCGAGAAAGAGTCCGGCCAGCAGGCCCAGGGGCAGAGCGAGGGCGAGCCGCTGCCAGTTGCCGAGGCTCGGCAGCCCGAGCTGGCCGGCGACGAAATCGACGACCGTGGGCGCGGCGACGACGGCCAGCCACAGCGGCCGCGGCCGCGACGACCGGCCGCGAAGCGTCGTCCACAGCAGGCCGAGGCTGCCGCCCAGGTAGAGCCCGGCGCACCGCGCGCACACCGCCATCGGGCCGAAGCCGAGGTCGAGGCAACGTTCCGCGATCTGGTGGCAGCCGGGCCGGTACACCAGCCGCAGCCACGGCGCGAGGAAGGAGCCGTGCGCCGCGAGCCACGGCGCCAGGACCGCGCCGCCGGTCCACAGCACGGCGAGCGCCGTCGCGATGCCGAGGACGAGCCGCGTCGA
>DATIVB010000091.1:0-10171 GCA_035466375.1 Chondromyces sp. | reverse complement strand
GCGAGCGACTTGGCGATCGCGTACGGGATGCCGCCCTTGATGGGGTAGTAGCCTTCCGCCGTGCGGCACAGCTCGCTGTCCCAGGTGATATCGAGGTCCATCTCCGTGGCCCTGGCCCGCACCTCGGCGAAGGAGGCGCGGCGCGAGAACTCGAGCCACTCCTCCACCGAGAGGTCGAACTCCTGGCCCTCGTCGATGTGGAACTTCATGGCGTCGGCCACCGCCTGGCCGAGGGTCTTGAGCCCGGCCTCGGCCTCCCAGCGGTCGGCGAAGCGATCAACGACCTTGTTGAGGATCGGATCGATGGGACTGGTGTCGGACGCGCTCCGCCCGGCCAGCAGCCCGCGGATCTCGTCGATGAGGCCGGCCTTGTCGAGCCAGCGGTCGGCCTCGTCCCACGCCGCCGCGGGCAGGTCGTAGAGCAGGTGGCCGTTGATCTCAGCGGCCCCCAGCTCGTGGAAGGCCTTGAGGATCGCCAGGCTGCACGCCCGCCAGCTCGGAACGTCGGAGTTGGTGGCGCCGAGGATGAAGGGCTGGTCCCGCTCGTCGTTGTTGCCGTCTAAAAAGGTGGCGGCCTCGGCGTCGGTGCGCGCGACGATGATGCCGGGGACCCCCATGATGTCGAGCTGGAAGCGCGCCGCGTTGAGGCGCTTGATCTGCTCGTCCACCGGGATCAGCACCTTGCCGCCCTGGTGGCCGCACTTCTTGCAGCCCGGTTTCTGGTCCTCGATGTGGTAGCCGGGCACGCCCACCTCGACGAAGCGGCGGATGAGGTTGCGGACGTGGGCGTCGCCGCCGTGGCCGGTGTCGGCGTCGGCGATGATGAAGGGGCGGAAGTCGACCTTGGGCGCCGCGGCACGCTCCTCGTCGGACATGCGGGAGCGCAGGTACTCCTGGTTCTTGTCGGCGGTCAGGAGGGCGCGGACGATGGGCGCGGCCTCGTCCGGGACCTGGCTCAGCGGATAGCTGGCGAGGTCGGCCCCCGGGTCTTCGGTGATCGACCCCTTGGCCGAGGTCGCCCAGCCGCCGAGGTAGATGCCCTCGATGCCAACGCGCTTCATCACCACCGCCTGGCCCGGCGAGTAGGGTCCGAAGGTGGTGATGGACCGCCCCTCGGCGAACAGCTCGCGCAGGCGTTGGAAAAAGCCCTCGGCGGCGCGCCGGGCGACCGTGGAGTCCTGCTCGATGGTGCCCTGCTGCACCGCCACCTGGCGCGGGCTGAAGAGGCGCGTGATGCCCGCGAACCGGGGCCCCGTCATGAAGCGCCGGTTGGCCTCCACCCGGTCGGCCAGGGGCACCTCGGTGAGGTCCTCCGGCGCGGGGGCGGTGTCGGGGTTGTCGATGAGTCGTGATCCGTCCTTTTTGAACGTGTCCATGAATCGCTGGATCCTCCGTCTGGCGGTCTGCAGGTCGTGGTTGTCGAGGTTGATGTTCAGCAGATCGATGTACCAGGGCAGCTTCACCGGGTCGAGCACGTAGGCCTCGACGATCTCGCGCGCGATCGGCAGGGTGGTGGTCTTCGACACGTCGTAGACGTCCTTGTCGCGCGCCGCGAGCAACTTCGCGTGCTCCTCGGCGAGCAGGCGGCGGAAGATCTCGGGCGTGAAGGCGTCGCCGGCCGCGAGGCCGGTCGCGGCGTCGTTCTCGGTGAGCCGGGCGCGCTTGTGCACCCACTCCCACAGGATCGAGAGCCGGATCTCTCCGGTCGCCATGTCCTCCATGAGGTAGAGGATGTCGTCGTCGCCGAAGAAGTCGGCGGGCTTCAGCGCTGCGGCCTGTAGGCCCTGGCCGAAGGCGTTGCCGTACTGCAACGCGACGCTGATGAGGTTCCTCGCTCCGCGCACGGTCCGCGGCGCGTCCTCGAGCAGGATCAGACTCTCCGCGTCGCCATCGGTGTAGGTGAGCGGGGGGAACTCCCGCCCGAGCTGGTTGTCCTCGCCGGCCTTCTCCCACACCGGCCGCACGATGTGGACCATCTTCCAGTGCGCCACCCACTTGCCACTGGCGCCCTCGCGCCGCTCGCGCTCGGCGCCGGCGACGGCCTTCTCCATGCCGTCGGCCACGCCCTGCGGGGTTCCCACCGGGATGTTGGGCTCCATGCCGCCCTGCCACAGCGCGCAGCGCCCGTTGGCGTCCGGAGTGTTGACGGCGCGGCGGACCCGGTCCTCATAGGTGCGCATGTAGCCGTAGGTCATGGTGATGGCTTCGATGTTCGGGTTGACGAAGCCGTTCTTCCAGGCGAGTGCGTCGGCGACGCTGTTGATGTAGTCCCAGCGGCCGGTGTTGAAGCCGACGAAGTGGCGGCCGAGGGCGGCGCGGATCTCCATCAGCTGGAAGGTGGCCTCGATCTGCTCCACCAGGACGTAGACCTTGATTGTCCCGGGCTCGAGGCCGAGGTGGGCCTCGAGCGCCGCCAGCATCTCGACCCACAGCGCCGCCTCCCCGGCGGTCTGGATCTTGGGCAGGTAGAGCACCACCGAGGATCCGCGGTCGAGCAGCCGCCGGTGGTTGTTGACCACGTACAGGCAGAGGTCGACGATGGAGGCGGAGAACGGCCCGCCGTCCGCGGCGCGGACGTGGCGGTCGGCGAGGTGCAATCCGCGGGCGCGGAAGATCACGGTGGTGAAGCGCAGCTGCTCGCGCCAGTCGGTGATGATCTCGCGTCCGAAGAAGTCCCTCGCCCAGGCGTTCATCTCGCCCGCCACCCGCTCCGCGACCTTCAGGAAGGCGGGATCGTCGTGGATCGCGAGCTTAAGGTTTCGCTGGTTGTCCAGCGACATGGACCTGATCTGGCCGAGGGCGTCCTCGCCGTCGAACATCCAGCCGTCGGCGCCGGAGAGCAGGGCGTAGGCGACGTTGCGCAGGCTGGACTCGAGGGGCGCACCTGGCCTGGTGCCGGGCCCGGTGCCCTGGATCCACTGGCGGCGCAGGTCGGCCGGGATCTCGGGCCCCTCGAAGCGGCCCGCGCGGGCGTCGCTCACCCTGATCGTGGTGCGCGGGATCAGACCGTCCGGGTCGAGAAAGGAGAGCATCTCCCGGTTTTCGAAGCGGCGCCGGCGGCGCGCGATCCGGGCCTCCATCAGCTGCAGCTGCTCGGAGTTGAACCGCGCCAGCGCCGCGAGCGCGGCGAGGGCCTTCGGGCCGAGCACGTCGGGGTAGTCGGCGACGAGGCCGTCTCTGATCCGCAGTCCGCCCGGGGCGGCGGTGGTGTCATTCGCTCTGGCTGGATGTGTCATCCGGGCTGCTCCGTTGGGCTGTTTGGTATTGAAATGCAGGTCGACATCGAGAAATTTCCCGCCGACGTGGGGCCCGCTGTCGGATTCCAGGCCTTGGGTCCAGTCCGAACCGTGCCTGCGGGGGCAGGATGGCGGGCGGCCACGTTATGCTCCGCCAATGCAATCCGCACCGTTGCCGCTGCGTGCCCGCCGGACTCTGCGGCTCCTCGGCCCAGGCCTCGCCATCGCCGCGACCGGGGTCGGGGCGGGCGACCTGCTGGCGGCGATGGTGGCCGGGGCCGACTTCGGCACCGCGCTCATCTGGGTCGTGGTGGCGGGCGCGGCGCTCAAGCTCGCGCTCAACGAGGGGGTGGCGCGCTGGCAGCTGGCCACGGGAACCACGCTCCTCGAAGGCTGGTGCCGCCACCTCGGGTGGCCGTTCAAGGTCTATTTCCTGGTCTACCTGGTGGTGTGGAGCTTCATCGTTGCCGGCGGCATGGCGAGCGCCTGCGGCGTGGCCGCACACGCGGTGTGGCCCGCCCCAGGCATCGCCGGCTGGGGCGTCATCCATTCCCTGACAGCGCTGGCGCTGGTGTGGGCCGGGCGCTACGGGCTCTTCGAAAACGTCATGAAGGCAATGGTCGGTCTGATGACGCTGACCTTGCTGGCGAGCGTCCTCATCGTCGGGCCGGATCTCGGCGCCGTTGCCGAGGGGCTGTTGCCGCACCTGCCTCGAGGTTCCGCCGCAGCATCGCTCAGCCTGATGGGCGGCGTCGGGGGCAGCGTCACCCTGCTCGCCTACGGCTACTGGATCCGGGAGAAGGGCTGGACGGGCCGCGCCGCGCTCGCCACGGTGCGCCTCGACCTCGCAGTGGGCTACCTGCTGACCGGGATCTTCGGCGCCGCCATGCTGGTGCTCGCCGCGGTGGTGCTGGCAGGCGGCGGGGGCATGCCGCCGGGCAGCGAGGCCCTGGTGGCGTGCGGCGACGCGATCCGCGAGGCGACCGGCGCGCGCTTCGGCCCCGCCACCGGGCGCGCGGCGGCGTCGCTCTTCCTGGCCGGGGTGTGGGCGGCGGTCTTCACTTCGATGCTCGGAGTGTGGAACGGGGTGCCCTACCTCTTCGCCGATTTCGTGGACGGACTCCGCGGGAGGTTCGGCGGCGCGGTCGACACTCGGGGCCGCACGTACCGGGCGTACCTCCTCTACCTGGCGCTGCCGCCGCTGGCGCTGCTGGTGCTCGGCCGGCCGATCTGGGTCATCAAGCTCTACACGCTCAGCGGCGGTCTCTTCATGCCGCTGCTGGCGGGCAGCCTGCTGTGGCTCAACGCCCGCCGCGAGCTGGTGGGAGACCTCCGCAACCGCGCCTTCGCGACCACGACCCTTCTGATCGCCCTCGCGCTATTCGTCGCCATCGGCGCCCGTCAGCTCGCCGACCTGCTGTGAGGGGGCGGGCGGACGTTCCCCGGTGCGCCTCTCGAGGTGGCGTTCGAGCTCCTCGAACGTGAGGCCGAGCCGCCTGGCGGTGCCCACCGCCAGCGAGGTGGTGGCCACACCGGGGACGAAGCGGTAGGTGGCGCCGCGGTCACGATCCACCTCGGCCTGGAGAAATCGGAGATCCTCCACCGTCGGTCGGTGCTCGAGCTGCGCCGCGAAGTCCAGGAAGTGCGTGGTGACGAAGGCGACGGGTTCGATCTGTCGCAGCAGGCGCAGCACCGTATCAATGATCTCGATCGCCTCCGAAGGGTTGGTCCCGGAGCAGAGCTCGTCCAGCAGAACCAGTGATCCCGGCGGTACGGATTCGAACAGCGTGCGCAGCCGCAGCATCTCGGTGCCGAGGCGCCCTTCGGACTGGTCGGCGCGGTCGACCTCGACGATCGAGGCGAAGAGTCCGGCCGCGAGCGGCATCCGGGCACTGGCGCACGGTGTGTAGAGCCCGGACTGCGCGAGAACCTGGGCGATGCCCACGGCCTGCAAGAGGCGGGTCTTGCCGCCGGAGTTGGGGCCCGTGACGAGGACGATGGGGGAGGCCGCCTCCATCACCAGGTCGGTCGGGACCGGGCGCTTTTCGAGCACCAGCAGGAGGGGGTTGAAGAGCGCCCGGATCTCGAGCGCCGCGCCCGGCGCGAGCTCCGGCAGGCTGACCTCGAGGCCGTGGCTGCGGGCCAGCGCGGCCATCCCCCTCGAGGCGGCGTAGACCTCGAGGTGGCACAGCAGCTGGATGACGCGCGCCATCGCGGGCACGATCTCCTGAAAGACACCCATCACCATGAGCTCCACCAGCTCGCCGCCGTGCAGGCTGTAGCGGTGGTAGAAGATCCGCAGCCGGTCCAGCCAGCGCCGGAGGGGACGGCGGAAGAAGGGATTGCGGCGTCCTTCGCGCAGCGAGCGGATCTCCAGGTGGCGGAGCCTGCCGTCCGCGCCGACGACAGCTTCCAGGGTGAGGCTGGCCATCCCCTCGTCGTGGTCGAGCAGCGCCGTCATGCGGCCGTAGGCGCCGGAGCCGCGAACGGTCGAGCCGAAGTCGTGCAGCCGCTGCAGACCGGACGTGGCGCCGGCGAAGTCGGCGTCCATCGAATCGATCACCACCCGCAGGGCCCGCAGCACGTCGAAGCGGAATCGCGTCGGCTCGAGACGGGCATCGTCCCGCGAGGCCCGCAGCAGGGTGAGCAGACGGCAGATTCCGGCCACCAGCCGGTCCACGGCCGCGGCCGCGGCGGGGTCGCTCTCGAGCTCGCGCAGAATCGCCTGCCGGAAGCGCACGCCGCCCCGGTCGGCCGGGGGCGTGGCGAGCACGCGCTCCAGGAACCCGCGGTGGGCGTGGTAGCGCTGGCCTTCCACCTCGAGCGGAAGGGCGCCGCGAATCAGTGCGGCGAGAAAGAGGTCGTCGGCGAAGTGACTCCCCACCCAGGGCGATTCGCCGGCGGGCATCGCGTCGAGCTCGCGGTCGAGCTCGCCGGCGCTGGCCCGGCCGAGGAAGGCGAGCTCGAGGAGGTTGACGACGGCGTCGGTGGGCGGCGAGGCGGCCGGCGCAGGCCACAGCAGGTCGGGCAGCGGCAGGTCGTCGAGCTCGCCCGGCGGGCGCTCGCGGGAACCGAGCCGGAAGAGGTCCTTGAGCGCGCCGAGCAGGGTGCGGTCGCGCGCACCCCGGCGCTCGTCGCCGACCCGGCTGCCGGGCCCGCCCTCGGCCCGCCGCCGCAGGTAGGACTTGCGCACCACCACGCTGGCGAGTGTAACCGCTCCGGCTGAGGCGCATGTCACAATGCCGGCGTGGAAGCACCGAACTCGCGCGACGAGGTCCTCGCGCTCGATGCCCGCGAACCGCTGGCGGCGGCGCGGGCTGCATTCGAGCTGCCGGAGGGGCTCGTCTACCTCGACGGCAACTCCCTCGGCCCGCCGCCGGCGACGGTGGCGCGGCGCATCGGCGAGGTGCTGGGCGCGGAGTGGGCCTCCGACCTGGTGCGGAGCTGGACCCGCCACGACTGGATCGACCTGCCGCAGCGAGTGGCGGCGGCAATCGCGCCGCTGGTGGGGGCCGCGCGGGACGAAGTGATGGTCGCCGACTCGGTGAGCATCAACCTCTTCAAGCTGCTCGGTGCGGCGCTCCGACTGCGGAAGGGCCGCCGGGTGATCCTCTCCGAGCGCGAGAACTTCGGCACCGACCTGTACGTGGCGCAGGGCCTCGCCGATCTGCTCGACAACGGGACCGAGGTGCGCATCGTCGGCCGGGACGAGCTCGAAGCGGTGCTCGGCGACGAGGTCGCGGTGCTGATGCTGACCCACGTCGACTTCCGCAGCGGCGAGATGCACGACATGGCGCGCTGGACGGCGGCGGCGCACGCGGCAGGCGCGCTGGTGCTGTGGGACCTCGCGCACTCGGCGGGGGCGGTGCCGGTGGACCTCGGAGGCTGCGGCGCCGACCTCGCGGTGGGCTGCGGCTACAAGTACCTCAACGGCGGCCCCGGCGCGCCGGCCTTCGCCTTCGCCGCCCGCCGCCACCACGCCGGGCTGCGCTCGCCGCTGTGGGGCTGGATGGGGCACGCCGCGCCCTTCGACTTCGAAACCTCGTACCGCCCGGGCAGCGGGGTCGGGCAGCTGCGGGTGGGGACGCCGCCGATCCTGAGCCTGGCCGCGCTCGAGTGCGGGGTGGAGGGCATCGCCGCCCTCGGCGTCGAGCGCCTCCGGGCGAAGTCGATCGCGCTGAGTGAAATGTTCATCGCGCTGGTCGAGCGCGAGTGCGCGGGGTACGGCCTGGAGCTCGCCTCGCCGCGCGAGGCGCACCGCAGGGGGAGCCAGGTCTCGCTGCGCCACCCCGAGGGCTACGCGATCGTGCAGGCGCTGGCCGCGGCCGGGGTGGTCGGCGACTTCCGCGCGCCCGACCTGCTGCGCTTCGGTTTCGCGCCGGCCTACCTGCGTTTCGTCGACATCTGGGACGCGGCGGCGGCACTGCGCGCAATCATGGAGACGGGGAGCTGGGACCGGCCGGAGCACCACGAGCGGGCGAAGGTGACGTGATCGAGCTTCCGGAGAGGGGGCGCCGATGCTGTTCGAGATCGCGGTGGCCGTGCTGGGTTTCGCGGGTGGGCCGGAGCCGGTGAGCGATCCGCCGACTCCGATGACCACCGCGGAGGCCCTGGCGCTGCCGCGGCCGGCGCCCGATCGGCGTCTGGCGTACGGACCGGGCCCGCTCCACTTCGGCGAGCTGCGCCTGCCGTCGGGCCCGGGCCCGCACCCGGCGGCGATCGTGCTCCACGGCGGCTGCTGGTTGGCGGCATACGACCTCGGGTACGTGTCGGGGCTGGCCGACGCCCTCGCACAGGTCGGTGTCGCCACCTGGAGCGTCGAGTACCGGCGGGTCGGCGACGAGGGCGGCGGCTGGCCGGGGACCTTCGAGGACGTGGCGCGAGCCGCCGACTTTCTGCGTGCCGCGGCCCCCGAGCACGGCCTCGATCCGGAGCGGGTCGTCGCCGTCGGCCACTCCGCCGGTGGACACCTGGCGCTGTGGCTGGCGGCGCGCGCCGGGCTGCCGGGCGACGACCCTCTGCGCGGCGCGGCGCCCCTGCCGTTACGGGGGGTCGTCGCACTGGCGGGGATACCCGACCTGGAGGCCTACGCGGCGCCGTCGGGTTGCGGGGCGGCGGTGCCCGGGCTGCTCGGCGGCGAGCCGGCTGCGGTGCGCGAGCGGCTCGAGCGCGCCTCGCCGGCCGAGATGCTGCCGCTCGGGGTGCGCCAGGTGCTGGTCATCGGTTCGCTCGACCCGATGACCAGCACCTGGCCGAGGGTTACGCGGCCGTGGCGCGTCGCGCGGGCGACGAGGTCGAGATCCGCGAGGTCGAGGGCGCCGGCCACTTCGAGCTCGTCGACCCGGCGCACCCGGCCTTCGCGGTGGTGCGCGCCGCTGTCCTGGATCTGCTCCGCAAGGGGCCCTGACCAGGGTTCACTCGAGCCCGACCGAAAACATCCGGTCGAGGTCGTGCCGGGAGAAGGTGCGGAACGCGATCAGGGTCTCCGACGACAGCAGCCCGTCGACCTGCAGCAGCTCCTCGGTGACCAGCGACGCGATCCGCTCGTCGTCGCGGGCGCGGATCACCACCACGAGATCGTACTGGCCGGCCACCGAGTAGACCTCGGAGACCCCGTCGAGCTCGACGAGCTGGGCTGCGACCTGGTTGATCTTGGCGCTTTCGACATTGAGCAGCACGATGGCGTTGACCATGGGGCCTCCCGGACGAGGGTCTGCACGGCGGTGCGGGACCCATGATAGCGCGACGGCGCCGCCGCGGGACGCCACGTGCTGGAGCTCTGATAGGGTGGCTGAGGGCACGCTGTGATCGCAGCTCGTCATCCGCGCGACGGCGTGATCCGGAGGGGTGTCATGCACATGCTGAAGCTCGGTTCGATGCTCGCTGTGGGTCTTCTGGCCGCGTGCGGCGGAGGTGGGCGGGTCGAGACGCCGCAGCCTGCGCAGGGCTCGCGTGCCGCGGGCCTGGAGACCGCGGCGGAGCGGATCGCGGCCGAGGGTCTGCGCCGCGACGTCAGCCGGCTGGCGTCCGACGAGTTCGAGGGGCGCGGTCCGGGGACCGAGGGCGATCGCATGGCACGCTCCTATCTGGCGTCGCGGCTGGCCGAGGCCGGTTGCGAACCGGCTTTCGCGGACGGGTCCTGGGAGCAGCCCGTGGAGATCGTCGGCCTGACCACAGAGCTCCCCGAGCTGTGGAGCTTCCGAAATGAAAGCGGTGCCGAAGTCTCGTTCAAGCGGCGCGACGAGTTCATCGGAGGCATCGGTATGCAGGAGCCGGCGGCGGCATTCGCCGACGCGCCGGTGGTGTTCGTCGGTTACGGCATCGAAGCCCCGGAGCAGGGCTGGGACGACTTCAAGGGCGCCGACCTCGAGGGGGCGGTGCTGCTGATGCTCAACGACGACCCGGACTGGGACCCGGAGCTGTTCGGGGGCGAGCGCAAGCTGTACTACGGGCGCTGGGACTCCAAGTACGAGAGCGCCGCCCGCCAGGGCGCGGCCGCGGCGGTGATCATCCACACCACCGAGTCGGCGGGCTACCCGTGGGAGGTGGTCCAGACGGGCTGGACCGGCGAGCAGTTCGAGGTGCCGGCAGGGGACGAACCGCGGCTCGCACTTCGGGCGTGGATGACCGAGGATGCGGTGAGCAGCCTCGTCGCGCACGCCGGGCTCGACCTCATGGAGCTCATCGAGTCCGCGCGCAACCGGGACTTCACGCCGGTTGACCTCGGCCTGCGCACGTCGCTGGAGCTCACCGCGGACGTCCGCAGCACCGAGACCGCCAACGTCGGCGGCGTCCTGCCGGGCCGCGATCCCGAGCTCGCTGCCGAGCTGGTGGTCATCTCGGCCCACCACGACCACTTCGGCATCGGCGAGCCGGATGCCGGCGGCGACCGCATCTACAACGGCGCCCTCGACAACGGGGTCGCCATGGCGCAG
>DATIVB010000090.1:0-9134 GCA_035466375.1 Chondromyces sp. | reverse complement strand
GCGCGGCGGAAGTCCTTGTTCATGAACGCGATACTCGAAATCGAGATGTCCTTGGGACACACCGCTTCGCACGAGCGGTAGTTGGTGCAGGCTCCGAAGGCCTCGCGCTCCATCGCCTCGACCATCTGGAGTGCCCGGCGGGTGCGCTCTGGCTGGCCCTGGGGCAAGAGCCCGAGGTGCGCGATCTTCGCGCCCACGAAGAGCATCGCGGCGCCGTTGGGACACGATGCGACGCAGGCCCCGCAGCCGATGCACTCTGCGAAGTCCATGGCGTGCTCGGCGGTGGCGTTGGGGATGGGGATCGCGTTGGCGTCGGGGGCGCTGCCGGTGCGCACGCTGATGAAGCCCCCGGCGTGCATGACGCGGTCGAAGGACGAGCGATCCACCACCAGGTCCTTGATGATCGGGAAGGCCCTGGCACGCCAGGGCTCGATAGTGATCTCATCGCCGTCGGAGAAGTGCCGCATGTGCAGCTGGCAGACCGTCACGCTCTTCTGCTCACCGTGGGCGACGCCGTTGACCATGAATCCGCACGAGCCGCAGATCCCCTCGCGGCAGTCGTGCTCGAACGCGATCGGCTCCTCGGATTTGCCGATGAGGTCCTGGTTGAGCACGTCCAGCATCTCCAGGAATGACATATGGGTGCTCACGTCCTCGAGCTCGTAGGTCTTGAAGGCGCCTTTGTCGCTGGGGCTCTTCTGCCGCCATACGTGAAGGGTCAGCTTCATTTGTAACTCCTCTGCGTCGGCTCCACCGTCTCGAACTTGAGGTCCTCCTGGTGCGCCTCGGGTTCCGCGTCCTCGCCCCGGTACTCCCACACGGTGACATGGGTGAAGTTCTCGTCGTCGCGGAGCGCCTCGCCCTCCGAGGTCTGGTACTCCTCCCGGAAGTGCCCTCCGCAGGACTCGTTGCGCTGCAGAGCGTCGCGGCACATCAGCTCGGCGAGCTCGAAGTGGTCGGCGACGCGGCCCGCTTTCTCGAGCTCCTGGTTGAAGTCCTCGCCGTCACCAGGGACCTTGACGTCGCGCCAGAACTCGGCGCGCAGCGAGACGATCTTCTCGATCGCGTGCTGCAGGCCCTCTGCGGTCCTCGACATGCCGCACTGGTCCAGCATCAGTAGCCCGAGCTCACGGTGGAAGGAGTCCACCGTCCGGCTTCCGTTGACGGCCAGCAGCATGCGGGTCCTCTGTTCGACCTCGTCCACGGTTCGCCGGCAGGCCTCGGCGTCCGGGCTGATCTTCTCGAGCTTCGCTCCAGCAAGGTACTCCCCGAGGGTGTAGGGAATGATGAAGTAGCCGTCCGCCAGTCCCTGCATGAGCGCCGACGCCCCGAGCCGGTTGGCGCCGTGGTCCGAGAAGTTGGCCTCGCCGAGGACGAACAGCCCCGGAATGTTGCTCATCAGGTAGTAGTCCACCCACAGCCCGCCCATGGTGTAGTGCGGCGCCGGGTAGATCCGCATCGGGACTTTGTAGGGATTTTCGCCGGTGATCAACTGGTACATGTCGAAGAGATTGCCGTAGCGGGCGCGGATGACCTCCTCCCCGAGCCGCTCGATGGCGTCCGAGAAGTCCAGGAACACGCCCCGCTTTCCGGGTCCGACTCCGCGGCCCTCGTCGCAAACCTTCTTGGCGTTGCGGGACGCCACGTCGCGCGGGACGAGGTTGCCGAACGAGGGGTAGATGCGCTCGAGGTAGTAGTCGCGGTCGGACTCGGGGATGTCGTTGGGATCGCGGTCGTCTCCGGGACTCTTGGGGACCCACACCCTGCCGTCGTTGCGCAGCGACTCGGACATCAGCGTGAGCTTCGACTGGTAGTCACCGGCCTGCGGAATACACGTCGGGTGGATCTGCGTGAAGCACGGATTGGCGAAGCCGGCGCCACGCTTGTAGGCGCGCCAGACGGCGGTGACGTTGCATCCCTTGGCGTTGGTGGACAGGAAGTAGACGTTCGAGTACCCGCCGGTGGCGAGCAGCACCGCGTCGGCGACGTGGCACTCCACGGCCCCGCTCACCATGTCGCGGGTGACGATGCCCCTCGCCCGCCCGTCGACGACCACCAGGTCCAACATCTCGGTCCTCGGATGGATCGTGACCGTCCCCGCCGCGACCTGGGCGTTGAGCGACGCGTAGGCGCCGAGCAGAAGCTGCTGCCCCGTCTGGCCGCGGGCGTAGAAAGTACGCGAAACCTGCGCGCCGCCGAAGGAGCGGTTGGCGAGGTAGCCACCGTACTCGCGAGCAAAAGGGATGCCCTGCGCCACGCAGTGGTCGATGATGGCGTTGGAGACCTCCGCCAGCCGGTAGACGTTGGCCTCACGCGAGCGGTAGTCACCACCCTTGATGGTGTCGTAGAACAGGCGGAAGATGGTGTCGCCGTCGTTCTGATAGTTCTTCGCGGCATTGATTCCGCCCTGAGCCGCGATGGAGTGTGCGCGGCGGGCGCTGTCCTGGTAGCAGAAGGCCGTGACCTTGTAGCCGAGCTCGCCGAGGCTCGCTGCGGCCGCGCCGCCGGCAAGACCGGTCCCGACCACGATCACCGAGTGCTTCCGTTTGTTGGCCGGGCTCACCAGTTTGAGGTCGTTGCGCAGATGCGACCACTTTTCGGCCAGCGGCCCCGACGGTGTGCGCGCGTCGAGTTTCATGTCGTCACCTCCCTAGCGCACGACGCCCGTCAGCACGGCCAACGGAATCGAGATGTTGCCGGCGCCGATGAGCACCGCGAAAAAGACCGCTGCGGTGCGACGCCACGGTCCGAACCGAGGATGGTCCCAGCCGAATGTCTGGAAGAGGCTCCACAGTCCGTGATAGAGGTGAAAGGCCAGCATCAGGTTGGCTGCGATGTAGAGCAGGGCCACCAGCGGCTGGCTGAAGCTCGCGACGACGTTGTGGTAGACGTCGCCCCTGATGAAGTCCGGGTTCGCCGAGCCCACGGTCAGGTCGAGCAGGTGAAAGACGATGAAGAGCGCGATGATCGGCCCGCTCCACACCATCGTGCGCGCCGCGTAGTCCACCGCGGGCGGCTTGAAGACTCGGTACTTGACCGGCCGCGCGGAGCGGTTCCGCAGCCACACCTGGACGGCGGCGACGATGTGCACCGCCACCGAAAAGAGCAGCACGGACCGCACGGCCCACAGTAGCGGCTGGTTGGCCTGCAGCAGCTCGGCGTAATGGTTGAGCTGTTCCTCGCCGAGATAGATCTGCAGGTTCCCCAACATATGCCCGAGCACGAAACCGAAGAGGATGATGCCCGTCACGGCCATCAGCACCTTCTTGCCCAGGGTCGAACTGAAGTACCCGGCATCCATCTTCATGAGACCATCGTCGCCCCTTTCAAGGCTCTCGCGCGAGCATCGGTATGTCCCGCGTCGGCGCAGCGCCGAGCCTACTCCTGCCAGTAAGAATTCTCAACGTGACGACCCGGTGCTCGGCGAGCCGGGACTTCGGATCACGCCGAACCAACGACGGCTCAACCATCACCCGGTCAATTCCACAGCTGCGCCGATTCCATCCATCCCCCAGCTTCTTTTACCGCGGTGTGACGGAAGCACCCCGGACGATCGCGTAGAATCGGCGCGAGAGGTGGGGACGTGGACCGGATCGGGGTTGTTGGTGCGTCGTACCGCACCGTGCATGTGGATCAGCTGGCGGCGGCCGCACTGCCCGCGGACTTTCCGCGTCAGCAGCTGGTGGAGCTCGCACGACTGGCCGGCTTCTCGGAGCTCGTCTACCTCGGCACCTGCAACCGGGTGGAGTTCTACTTTCGCGGCGAGACGAGGATCCACACCAATCCCCTCCTCTTCCACCTCCGCCGCAGCCTTGCCGATCTCACCGCCGGCGGCTGCCAGCTCCCGGCCGACGAGAACCTCTACGTCCACTTCGGGAGCGCGGCCGTCCGCCACCTCTTCCGCGTTACCTCGGCCCTCGACTCGATGATGGTCGGCGAAGCGCAGATCACCGGCCAGGCCAAGGAGGCGCACGAGATCGCCCACCACTCCGGGCTGCTCAACGGCATCCTCGACCAGACCTTCCACGAGGCCTTCCATCTCGCCAAGCGGATCCGCACCGAAACCGAGCTCACGCGCCGCCCGGTCTCGCTGGTGACCCTCGTCGAACGGACCCTCCACGACCACCTGCAGACCTCGACCGCGCCGGTACTGATCCTTGGCGCGGGCGAGATGGCGCGACAAGCCTTGCGACTGGTCCGCACCAGCGGCGTCGAGCGGGGGGTCATCGTCGCCAACCGGACCCCGGAGCGGGCCGCCGAGATGATCGCCGACGATCCGAATGCCACCGCCCTGCCGCTCGCCGAGGCGCTGGCCGCACCGCCTGCCGCAGGCACGATCGTCGCCGTCACCTCGTCGCGCGAGACCCTCCTCGACCGCGAGCGGCTGACCTCGATGCGCGACCGTCTGCCGCCCGGCGAGGAGCTCGTGGTGATCGATCTCGCGATGCCGCCCAACGTCGCGCCGGCAGCGGGCGCCCTGGCCAGGGTCACGCTGTACGGCATCGAGGAGATGCGCGAGGAGGCGGAGCTCAACCGTCAACGCCGGCTCGAGGAGATCGACCGCTGCGAGCGACTGGTGGAGCACCAGCTCACCACCCTGCGCCGTCATCTCCTCGACCGGGCGCTGTCGCCCGCGGCGCGCAGCCTCCAGATGTCGTTCAAGGAAATGACCCATCGGGCCCTCCAGCACAGCCTCGCCAAGGATCTCTCCCACCTCGAGGAGGCCGACCGGAAAGCGCTCGAGCGGATGGCCAACGCTCTCGCCAAGAGGCTGGTCCAGGTCCCCCTGAAGGGGCTCAAGGGCGCGGCCTGGAACCACTCGAGCGCCGTGATCGACGGCTTTTTGCGCGGCCTCGAGGGCGACAACGGATTCGACCACGGGACCAACGAATGAGCCGGCGTTCGCTGCGGCTCGGCACGCGGGGTTCCGACCTCGCCCTCTGGCAGGCCCGACGCGTGGCCGGCCTGATGACCGACCGCCTGGACGCCGGTTGTGACATCGAGGTCATCGCGACCCGCGGCGACCGCATCCAGGACGTGGCCTTCCGCAAGATGGAAGGCAAGGGCTTCTTCACCAAGGAGCTGCAGGAAGCGCTCCTCGAGCGGCGGATCGACCTCGTCGTGCACTCCCTGAAAGACCTGCCGACCGAGGAGCCGGAGGGCCTCGCGGTGGCGGCCATCCCGGAACGGGCCGACCCCGCCGACCTGCTCCTCACCCGCCCCGACGCCGCAGAAGGCGACCCCGCCGATCCGCTCGCGCTCCCCCCCGGAACCGTGGTCGGCACCTCCTCGCTGCGCCGCGCCGCACAGGTGCTGGTGCGCTCGCCGGGGGTCGAGATTCGGGCGCTGCGCGGCAATGTCCCCACCCGGATCCGCAAGCTGCGCGAAGGGCAGTATGACGTGATCCTGGTCGCGGCGGCGGGGGTCGCCCGTCTCGGGCTCGAGCTCGACGATTTGACCGTCAGCCCGCTGCCGTCCGAGGCGATGCTGCCGGCGCCCGGCCAGGGTGCTCTGGCGATCGAGACCCGGGCCGGCGACGAAACCACCCGCATCCTCGAGCACCTGCACGACCCCGCCGTCGCCCGCTGCGTCGAGGCCGAACGGACTCTCCTCGCCCTTCTCGGCGGCGGCTGCCATCTGCCGCTGGGTTGCCTCGCCACCGAGGGCCCGCACGGGATACGGCTGCAGGCGGTGCTCGGCGAGATCGATGACGACGCCACCCGGGCCACCGTCGCCCGCGTCGCCGGCCTGGCCGCCGAGCCCGAGCTCGCGGCCCGGATCTGCTACGAGGCGCTGTGTGCGGCGTTGCCCGGGGTCGTGATCCGGTGAGCCGCTACGTGCTCATCACCCGCCACCCGGCGGAGTGCGCCGAGCTCCAGGGGCGATTGTCGGCCTGCGGCCTGACAGTGCGCCCGTACCCCGTGCTGCGGATCGCCGACGTCGACGACGACCCCGGGTGGCGCGAGCTGGAATCGGGGCGCGCCCTCGACGGTGCGTGGCTGGTCGTGACCTCGCCGCGGGCGCCCGCGCGCTTCGCCCGCCAGTGCCGCGAGCGGAACGCGCAGCACCTGCTCGAGCTTCCCACCGCCGCCATCGGCCCCGGCCCTGCGGAGGCCGCCGCGGCGGCCGGGCTCGCGGTCGCCCTGGTCGGGCCGGGGACCGGCACCGGACTCGCCCGCCAGCTCGTCGAGCGATCCGACGGCCCCACCAGCTTCATCCTCGCGTGCGGGCACGACCGACGGCCGGAGCTGCCGCGCGCCCTCGAGGCGGCCGGACACCACGTGCTGCCGGTGGTCGTCTACCGGATGGACCCGACGCCGGCGCGCGAGCTGCCGCCCTTGGGGCCGAGCCTCGAGGCGGTGGTCCTGACCGCGCCGCGCGCCGCCGAGCTCTACCTGCGCGGCGTCGGCGGCCTGCCCCTGCCGTGCCAGCACTGGGCGCTCGGCCCGACCACGCAGCAGGCCGCGGCCGCGCTCGGCATTCACTGCAACATACCCGGGGAGCCGACCATGGAGTCCCTGGCGGAGGAGCTATGCACGATCTGATCGCCCGCCCGCGCCGACTGCGCATGTCACCGGTCCTCCGAGATCTGGTGGCCGAGTCCCGCCTCGACCGGCGCATGCTGGTCCAGCCCCACTTCGTCGTCCCCGGCAGCGGGATCTCGGAGCCGATCTCGGCGATGCCCGGGATCGACCACCAGTCGGTCGATCGTCTCGCCGACACCGTCGGCCGCGATCTCGAGCTCGGCATCCGGGCCGTGCTCCTCTTCGGCGTCCCCGACGAGGCGGTCAAGAGCCCCGACGGCCGCGGTGCGGCAAGCGACGACAACCTGGTGTCGCAGGCGGTCGCCGAGCTCAAGAAGCGCTACGGGGCCGACCTCTTGGTGATGACCGACGTCTGCCTCTGCGCCTACACCGACCACGGACACTGCGGGGTGATCGTCGACGGTAAGGTCGACAACGATGCCTCGCTCCCGCCGCTGGCGGCGATGGCCCTCGCCCACGCGCGCTCCGGGGCCGACGTGGTCGCCCCCTCGGACATGATGGACGGCCGGGTCGGCGCCATCCGCGACGCACTCGACGACGACGGGCTGGTGGACACGGCCATCATGTCGTACTCGGTGAAGTACGCCTCGGCCTACTACGGACCGTTCCGCGAGGCGGCGCACTCGGCCCCGACGTCAGGCGACCGGCGCTCGCACCAGATGGACACCCGCAACCGCCGCGAGGCCCTGCTCGAGGCCGAGCTCGACGTCGCCGAGGGCGCCGACATCCTCATGGTGAAGCCCGCCCTCGCCTTTCTCGACGTGGTGGCGGACCTCCGCGCGGCGTTCCCGAACCCCCTCGCCGTCTACAACGTCTCCGGCGAGTACTCGATGGTCAAGGAGGCCGCCGAGCGCGGCTGGATCGACGAGCGCGCGGTGGTTCTGGAGAACTGGCACGCCTTCCGCCGCGCCGGCGCCGACATCATCATCACCTACCACGGCCGCATGGCGCTGGCGGAGGGTTGGCTGTGAACCGACGGCCGCGCTCCCGCGAGCTCTACCGCCGCGCCTGCGAGCTGATGCCGGCCGGCGTGGACTCGCCGGTGCGCGCCTTCCGCAGCGTCGGCGGCGAGCCCTTCTTCTACGAACGGGCCATGGGCTGCCACGTCGTCGACGTCGACGGCAACCGCTACGCGGACTACGTCTGCTCGTGGGGGCCGCTGATCCTCGGCCACGCCCACCCGACGGTCGTGGAGGCGGTCGCGACCGCTGCCGCGTCGGGCCTCTCGTTCGGGGCGCCGTGCCGGCAGGAGGTCGAGCTCGCCGAGCTCGTGACCTCCGCGGTGCCGCACCTCGGGATGGTGCGCTTCGTGTCCTCGGGCACCGAAGCGGTGATGTCCGCCGTCCGCCTGGCGCGCGGCGCCACCGGCCGCGACACGGTCGTCAAGTTCAGCGGCTGCTACCACGGGCACGTGGACCATCTGCTGGTCGACGCCGGGTCGGGGCTCGCGACCTTCGGCACGCCGTCCTCGGCTGGGGTGCCGGAGAGCTTCGCCCATCACACCGTGGTGCTGCCGCTCGATGACGCCGAGGCATTGAGTTCCTTGATGGACGAACGCGGGTCCGAGATCGCAGCGGTGATCATCGAGGGCGTGCCCGCCAACTCGGGCCTGCTGATCCAGCGCCAGCAGTTCATGCGTCTGCTGCGCGAGCTGTGCAGCCGGCACGGCGCGCTGCTGATCCTGGACGAGGTCATCACCGGGTTCCGTCTCGGCCCCAACGGCGCCGCCGCCCTCTACGGCGTCGAGCCCGACCTCGCCACCTACGGTAAGGTCATCGGCGGCGGTCTGCCGGTCGGCGCCTACGGCGGTCGCCGTGAGCTCATGGAGCAACTGGCGCCCCTCGGCCCCGTCTACCAGGCGGGAACGCTGTCGGGCAACCCGGTGGCGATGGCGGCCGGGGCCGCGACTCTGCGCATCCTGCTTGCCGATCAAGGCGCCGCCTACGTCGAGCTGGAAGCGCTCGGAGCGCGTCTCGGCGACGGGCTCGAGGCCGCCATGCAGCGCGCCGGCGTCCCGTGGTCGGTGGTGCGCGTGGGCTCCATCCTCTGGCTCGCGCTCCAGGGCGGCGAGCCGCCGCGGCGTTTCGAGGACATCCGGCCGCAGGCCGCCGACACCTACGCCAAGCTCCACGGCGCGCTCCTCGAGCGCGGCGTCTCGCTGGCCCCCTCCGCCTACGAGGTCATGTTCGTTTCGCTGGCCCACGATGCCACTGTCATCGACCAGACCGTCGAAGCGTTCGCGGAAGCGGTGAGGGAGATCACGTGATTGAATTAGGAATGAGGAATGAGGAATTAGGAATTCCCACCCCGCCTCCCATTCGCCGGCGGAGTTCAAGAAAGGTTGGGAGAAAATTCCTAATTCCTAATTCCTACTTCCTCATTCTGTTTCGCGGCCCTTCCGCTGAGCGCTCCTCATGAGCCGTTTTCTCCGCGCGTGCCGGCGTGAGGCCGTCGACCGCCCGCCGGTGTGGGTGATGCGGCAGGCCGGGCGCTACCTGCCGGAGTACCGTGAGGTGCGCACGCGGACCGGCGATTTCCTGACCATGTGCCGGACGCCGGAGATCGCGGCCGAGGTCACGCTGCAGCCGA
>DATIVB010000089.1:0-3074 GCA_035466375.1 Chondromyces sp. | reverse complement strand
CGTAGCGCCTGCACGGCGACGACGACCAGCACGGGGCCGGCGAGCAGAATCATGGACGGCGGCCGTTCCGCAGGCCGCAGCCTGGCGCGAAGGACCACCGACCAGTTGAACCCGGTTACCCAGAGCCACGAGCCGACGGCGGCGACGCCGAGCAGAGCCCCGAACAACCGAGCTGCTTCACTCATGACCCGCCTTCCATTGTATGGCCGGCTGTGCCTCGAAGGGTCGGGCCGCACGGTCTGACGAGCCGGCCGTCGGAATCGGAGGCGCAACGAGCACGTTTGAAAACAACGAGTACCGACACCCTTTCCAGAGCGCGCCGTCGTCCGCACGAAGGGTGGCGAGGCTCGCGGATCCGTGCTGAGATGAGGGCCCATGAATCAAATCGACGATCGAAATCCGGAAGCCGGCTCCAGCGACGCGCTGCGCCGCGACGTGAGCTTCCTCGGCGCGATGCTGGGCGAGGTGCTCACCGAGCAGGGAGGCCGCGAGCTCTTCGACATCGTGGAGGGGTCCCGCGTGGCGGCGCGCTCGCGGCGCGGTGGCGACGCCGCCGCCGAACGGACCCTCGACGAGCTGCTCAGGGGGCTCGAGCCGGGGCAGGCGGCCGAGGTCGCACGGGCGTTCTCGGCCTACTTCGCGCTGGTCAACATGGCCGAGCGCGTGCACCGCATCCGCCGCCGCCGCGACGCTCTGAAGTCGGGCGTCCCGCAGCCAGGCAGCCTGGAGGACGTGACGATCCGGCTCGCCGCCGCCGGCATCACCGCCGACGAGGTCCGCGCCACGCTGGCCGGAATGCTGTTGGAGCCCGTCTTCACCTCCCACCCCACCGAGGCCATCCGGCGCACCATCCTCGCCAAGGAGCAGCGGGTGGCGCGCATCCTCATCGACTTCCTCGAGCACACGGACCGCACACCGCAGGAAACGTCGTCGCTCGAGGCGCGGCTGCGCGACGAGATCACGCTGATCTGGCAGACCGCCGACCACTCGGGCGTCAAACGAACGGTGGCCGACGAGGTGGAGCACGTGCTGTTCTACCTCATCGACGTCATCTACCGCGTGGTGCCCGCTCTCGAGGAGGCGATGGCGTCGGCGATGCGCGCGGCGTGGGGCGACGACGACGCCGGCGAGGTGCCGTGGCCCTTCGTGCGCTTCGGCTCGTGGGTCGGCGGCGACATGGACGGCAACCCCAACGTCGGCCCGGAGACCATCCAGCGGACCCTCGAACGCCAGCGCGAGCTCATCATCGACCGCTACGTGGCCGAGCTGCGGGAGCTCTTCGGCCACCTCAGCCAGTCGCGGTCGCGGGTCGGCATCGATGCCGGGGTCGAGGACCGCTGCGCGGAGTACCGGCGGCGGATGCCCGAAGTCGCGGAGGAGATCCCCGGCCGCTACGGCGACATGCCGTACCGCATCCTGCTGTGGTTCTGCTGGGCGCGGCTCGAGGCGGTTCGCGACGGTGCCGGCCACGCCTACTCGAGCGGGCGCGAGCTGTGCGACGACCTGCAGCTCATCATCGACAGCCTGCGCACCAACCGCGGCGAGCACGCCGGTCTGGTGCGGACGCTGCACCTCGCCCGCCGCGCCGCCGCCTTCGGCTTCCACCTCGCCACCCTCGACGTGCGCCAGGACGCGTCGGTGCACCGCCAGGTCGTGGGTGAGCTGCTGGACGACCCGGATTTCGCCGACATGGACGCGGCGGCCAGGACGGCGACGCTGAAGACGGCCCTCGAGAGCGACCCGGCTTCGAGCACGCCCGACGGACCCGAGGTCGAGCGCGTCCTGGGGGTCTTCGCCCGCATCGGCGAGGCACGCCGGTCCTTCGGCGCCGAGGCCATCGGACCCTACATCATCTCGATGGCGCAGGGGCCGGACGACGCGCTGGCGGTGCTCTACCTGGCACGCCGCGCGGGGCTCGGCGATGACGAGGGGCGGGTCGCCCTCGACGTGGCGCCGCTCTTCGAGACCGTGGACGACCTCGACACTGCGGGCGACACCCTCGGGCGCCTGCTCGCGGACCCCCTCTACAGGGCTCACGTGGCGTCGCGCGGCGACCGCCAGATCGTCATGCTCGGCTACTCGGACTCGAGCAAGGAGTCCGGCCTCGCGGCCTCGCGCTGGGCGCTTTATCGCGCCGAGTCCGATCTTTCCGAAGCCGCCCGCAGCGCCGGGGTGGAGCTGACGCTCTTCCACGGCCGCGGCGGCACGCCGAGCCGCGGCGGCTCGAAGCCGCGAGCCGGCATCCTGGCGCAGCCGCCGGGAGTCATGAAGGGCCGGCTGCGGGTCACCGAACAGGGCGAGATCATCCACGCCAAGTACGGCCTACGCGGCCTCGCGCTGAGGACCCTCGAGCTGACGGCGGGGGCGGTCCTCGAGGCGACCGTCCTCGACCCGATGCGCTCCGAGGCGCGGCCCGAGTGGCGCGACGTCATGGACACCATCGCCGCGACGGCGCGATCCGCGTTCCGCTCACTGGTGTACGAGGACGAGGACTTCGACACCTATTTCCGGCTGGCGACGCCGATCGACGTCATCGAGCGGCTCGAGATCGGCTCGCGGCCCGCCTCGAGGCGCAGCGGCAGCGGCATCGAGAGCCTGCGCGCCATCCCCTGGGTCTTCTCCTGGACGCAGAATCGCCACCTGCTGCCCGGCTGGTACGGCATCGGCCGCGGGCTCGAGGCGGCACTCGAAACCCACGGTCAGGAGGTCATGTGCGAGATGGCGCACCACTGGCCGTTCTTCACCAACCTGCTGGCCGACGTGGAGATGGCCCTGGCCAAGGCGGACATGGGCATCGCCGAGCGCTACGCGAAGCTCGCGGGCGAGGCCGGCAGCCGGCTCTTTCCGCGCATCAGCGCCGAGTTCCAGCGCACCTCGGAGCTCATCTGTCAGCTCTTCGGCACCCGCGAGGTCCTGCAGCGCGAGCCGGTGCTGTCGCGATCGATCCGGCTCCGCAATCCCTACGTCGACCCCATCAGCCTGCTGCAGGTGGACCTGCTGGTGCGCTGGCGGGCGCGCGACTGCGACGACCCAGCCCTCGAGGAGGCGCTCAAGGTGACGGTGCGTGGGATCGC
>DATIVB010000088.1:0-5547 GCA_035466375.1 Chondromyces sp. | reverse complement strand
AACCTGGATCGACAAACGGGGAGTCTCATCCGAAACAGGAGGTATGTGATGGCAAAGAAGAACGGGATCATCGCGGGGATCGCGGTTGCCGCAGTGGTCGGTATCGCCGCAGTTCTATTCATTTCTCAGCAGGCGCCGACGGTCCTCGAGGAGGACGCGACGGGCGCCATCGGCGCGGCCGAACGCTACCGCGCCGAGCAGATCACCGACGCGGACGTCGAGTTGGACGGTGAGATCGCCGGCAACGCCGCCGTCTCCGAGGCCGCATTCACGGTGACCGGCGAGGAGCTCGTGGACCTGCTCGGCAAGGCCTCGGTCCAGGAAAAGGCCGCATACTTCGAGCGCGCATCTGTCGACGAAAGGGTCAGCATGGTCGCGCGGCTGTCGGTGGACGAGCGGGCCGCTGCCCTGCAGCGCGCCACCGAGGCGGAAAAGGCCTCGGCCCTCGAGCGCGCGAGTGAAGCCGAGAAGGCAGCCGCCCTCTAGCGCGCCAGCGCCGCCGAGAAGGCCGCCATGCTGGACCGTTTCTCGATGCAGCAGAAGGCGGCAGCCCTCGACCGGGCGACCCAGGCCGAGAAGGCCGCCTGCCTCCAGCGTGCCAGCGCCGCCGAGAAGGCGAGCCTGTTGGCGCGGGCATCCCTCGACCGCCAGTCCGCCATGCTGGACCGCTTCTCGATGAACGAGAAGGCCGCGATGTTCGAGCGCGCCTCCGATCAGGAGAAGGCGGCGGCGCTCGAGCGTGCGTCGGCGGCCGAGAAGGCGGCGGCGCTCGAACGCGCCAGCGCCGCCGAGAAGGCGGCAGCGCTCGATCGAGCCGTTGCCGCGGAGCGCTCGAGCATGCTGGCGAGGCTCAGCATGGAGCGCGCCGCCTACGAGAAGATGAGCCTGCAGGAGAAGGCCGCCGCGCTCGACCGCTTCAGCGCCCAGGAGAAGGCGGCGATGCTCGACCGCTTCTCGATTCAGGAGAAGGCGTCGCTCCTCGCCCGCGCCAGCGCGGCCGAGAAGGCGAGCTTCCTCGAGCGCATGACGGCCCAGGAGAAGATGGCGGTCTTGGAGCGCGCGCCGATGAACGAGAAGGCCGCCATGTTCGAGCGCGCATTCTCCGAGTAACGGCACCGACCTCCCGAGGCGTCGGGAGACGAACCGGGGATGCCGCGGGATGACCGCGGCATCCCCATTTTCTCGACTGGAAGTGATCGGCATACCCTGAGTTATGATGGCGTAGGCACCACTCGAAAAGGGGGACTGACCGTGAGACGCGCCGCCGTCCTGACTGCCCTCGTCCTGTCCCTGCTCGCGGCACCGGAGGCCACGGCCCAGCTCGAGTTCCGCCTCTTCGAGACCGACGACATGACGATCGTCTACCTCGACGAGGACAATCAGTACCTCCTGCCCCACCTCACCAACTGCTTCACCAACTCCTTCAGCTTCCACAAGCGGCTTTTCGACTACACGCCGAGCGAGCCGGTCACCGTCCTCCTCCAGGACTTCGACGACTACGGCTACGCCGGGGCCTCCGCGATGCCCACCAACTACCTGACGATCGGCATCGAGCCCTTCGAGTACGTCTACGAGACGTCGCCCACCAACGAACGCATCAACTGGGTGATGAGCCACGAGCTGCTGCACATCGTGGCGTCCGACAAGCCGTCCCCGTCCGACCTGAAGTGGCGCAAGCGGTTCTCCGGCAAGGTGGCGCCGATCCCGGAGCAGCCGCTGTCGATGGTCTACAGCTATCTGACGACGCCGCGGATGTACGCGCCGCGCTGGTACCACGAGGGCATGGCGGTGTTCTTCGAGACCTGGATGTCGGGCGGCTACGGCCGCGCCCTCGGGGGATACGACGAGATGGTCTTCCGCACCATGGTCCACGACGGCGCGTACTTCTACGACACCGTCGGCCTCGAGTCCGAGGGCAAGGCCATCGACTTCCAGGTCGGTCAGGTCTCCTACCTCTACGGCACCCGGTTCGTGACCTACCTCGCCGACCGCTACGGGCCCGAAACTCTGATCCACTGGCTCGACCGGAGGGAAGGCTCCAAGGCCTCGTACCGCGCGCAGTTCAAAGAGGTCTACGGCAGCGAGCTCGACGAGGAGTGGGCGCGCTGGATCGAGTGGGAGCACGAGTGGCAGCGGGCCAATCTGGAGGCGATTCGCGCCTATCCGGTGACCGCGTTCGAGGCCCTGTCCGAGCGCCCGCTGGGCTCGGTTTCGCGCGCCTTCTTCGACCCCGAGCGGCGCCGCCTCATCACAGCGGTCAACTACCCCGGCGAGTTCGCCCACATCGCCGCCATCGACATCGACACCTGGGCGGTGGAGAAGATCGCCGAGGTGGAGACCCCGGCCCTGTACTACGTGACCTCGCTCGCCTACGACCCGGGCTCGCACACCGCGTTCTTCACCACCAACAACAGCCGCCAGTGGCGCGACATCAACGCTGTCGACGTCGACACCGGCAAGCGGACGGTGCTCGCCGAGAACGCCCGCACCGGCGACCTGGTCTTCAACCGCGCGGACGGCTCACTGTGGGGGGTCCAGCACCACAACGGGCTCTCGACCCTGGTCCGTTTCGCCGACCCCTATCAGGGTTGGGACGCGCTCGAAACCGTCCTCACACTCACCTACGGCAGAGACCTCTTCGACATCGACATCTCGCCCGACGGCGTGTGGCTCACGGGCTCGTTGATCGAGGTCAGCGGCCGCCAGCGCCTGATCCGCATGAAGATCGAGGACCTGCTCGCGGGCGACAGCGCCTACGAGGTCCTGTACGAGTTCGCCGAAAACTCGCCCGCGAACTTCGTCTTCTCCCCCGACGGAAGATACCTCTACGGCACCTCGTACTACACCGGCGTTTCCAACATCTTCCGCTTCGACTTCGAGCGCCGGGAGATGGAGGCGCTGACCAACGCACTCACCGGGTTCTTCCGCCCGGTGCCGGTCTCGGACGGGCGGCTGATCGCCTTTCACTACAACACCGAGGGCTTTGTCCCGGTGATGATCGAGCCGCGGGTGATCGAGGACGTCAACCCGATCCGCTTCCTGGGCCAGGAGATCGTCGACAAATACCCGATCGTCAAGGAGTGGATGCTGCCGCCGCCCTCGGCGGTCGACCTCGAGGCGCTGGCCCCCAGGAGCGGGCCCTACCATCCCCTCAGGCGGCTCCAGATCACCTCCGTGTACCCGGTCATCGAGTCCTACCGTGGCCATACCGCACTCGGCGCGCGCCTCAACATCATGGACCCGCTGGGTCTCGCCGGCATCGACCTGACGGCCTCCGTGACGCCGTCGGGCTCGGTGCCGAGCGACGAGAAGTTCCACTTCACCGGGAACTTCCGGAAGTGGCCGTGGCGGCTCTCGACCTATTACAACCCCGCCCATTTCTTCGATTTCTTCGGCCCAACCGAGCGGAGTCGTAAGGGATACGGCGCTGTCGGCGAGTACAGCGGCATCCTCATCAACTCGAAACCGCGCTCCCTCGACTACTCGGTCGCCCTCGCCGGCTTCGGCGGCCTCGACACCCTGCCCGAGTTCCAGAATGTCGTCGCTTCGATCGACAGCTTCTTCTCGCTCTCGGCCCAGCTCGAGTACGAGTCCTTGCGCAAGACCATCGGCGGGCTCAAACCAGAGAAGGGCCTCACCTGGGGGCTGTACCTCAACAACAAGTACGCCGAGTCGGAGAACTTCCCCCGCTTCTGGGGCACCCTCGGGCTCGGTCTTCCGCTGCCGATCGAGCACTCGTCCCTGTGGCTGCGCCCCGCGGCAGGGTACGCCTGGGGCGATCGCGACAACACGCTCTCGAACTTCTACTTCGGGGCCTTCGGCAACAACTGGGTGGACTACCAGGACGTGCGTCGTTACCACGAGCACTCCAGCTTCCCCGGTCTCGAGATCAACGAGCTCGAGGCCAACAACTTCGGCCGCCTGATGTTGGAGTGGGAGCTGCCGCCGCTGCGCTTCAAGCGCGCCGGCGTGCCCGAGTTCTATCTCACCTGGGCGAGCGCCGCGATCTTCGGCAGCGCCATCGTCACCGACGTCGACGACGACCCGCTGCGGCGCACGCTCTACAACCTCGGCGCCCAGGTCGACCTCAAGCTCGTGATCTTCACGAACCTCTCGAGCACCCTGTCTTTCGGGTACGCGCGCGCCTTCGAGTCGGGCAGGCCGAGCTCCGACGAGTACATGATCTCCCTCAAGATCCTCTAGGTTCATGCCGATGTCCGCCCTCGACACCGGTCTGCGCGTCGCCCTCGGGTTGCTGCCCGTCTTTTCCCTGCTGGTCGCTCTCATCCTGCTCGACAGCTTCAAGCTCGTACGCCTGCGACTGGTGGTCCTTCTCATTGTCTTCGGCGGTGCCGCCGCCGTGGCCGGTCTGGCCGCCAACACCGCCGTTCGCGCGGCGATCGGGCTCGACGAGGTGCTGCTGGCGCGCTACCTCGCGCCGATCGTCGAGGAGCTCGTCAAGGGCTCGGTCGTGGTGCTCCTGATTGCGAGGCACCGGGTCGGATTCCTGGTCGACGCCGCGATCGTCGGTTTCTCGGTGGGTGCCGGTTTCGCCGCGGTGGAGAATCTCCACTACTTGAGAATCCTCGACGAGCCCAACATCGCGCTGTGGATCGTGCGCGGCTTCGGCACCGCCCTCATGCACGGCAGCGTCACCGCCATCATGGCCATCGTCTCGCGGCAGCTGGCGGACCTCCGCGGCGCGGCCTCGCCGTGGGTGTTTCTGCCCGGGCTCGCGATGGCGATCGTCCTGCACTCGGTCTTCAACCACTTCTTCGTCGCGCCGACCGTCTCCACCGCGTTCATCCTGGTGGCGCTCCCCGCCTTCTTCGTCGCCGTCTTCAGGGTCAGCGAACGCCGCACCCGCGACTGGCTCGGGACCGGCTTCGACACCGACGCCGAACTGCTCGAGGCGATCGTCTCCGGCCGCGCTTCGGCGAGCAGCCGCATCGGCGGGTACCTCGGCGAGCTGCGGGAGAAGTTCCCCCCGGCCACGGTGGTCGACATGGTCTGCCTGCTAAGGCTGCGGCTCGAGCTCTCGATCCGCGCCAAGGGCATCCTCCTCGCCCGGGAGGCGGGCTTCGAGATGCCTGCCGACCCGGACATGGAGGCCCGTTTCACCGAGCTCCGGCACCTCGAGCAGACCATCGGCCGCACCGGCCTGCTGGCGTTGTCTCCCCTGTTCCACTTCTCCGACCGGGACCTGTGGCAGCACCACATGTTGGGCAAAAGCTAAGACGTTAGAACGTTGAAACGTTTGAACGTTCGAACGTTCCCCCTCTTAGCCACAGGAAACGCCAAAATGCCAAGAGACCAAGGCGCGAAGTCAGACTCCCCCTTCTGCTTTGCGTCTTCGCGTCTTCGCCTCGTTGCATCAAGGGGTGGGTGGGCGGAACGTTCCAACGATCAACGTTCTAACGTTCAACGTCTTGCGAGAGACGGTGTATCATTCGCACAACGATGCTCATCCTGCACGTCAATCCCGCCGAAGGGCCGCCGTTCGAGCACCGGATCGAAGGCGACTCGCTGGTCATCGGCCGCTCGACC
>DATIVB010000087.1:0-8469 GCA_035466375.1 Chondromyces sp. | reverse complement strand
CGGCGGATCTCGGGGTCGGCCATCCGGTAGGCGAGCTGCACCTTCTGCTGCCGGTCGGGCTCGCCCAGCAGCACGCTCACCTGGGCGCGCTTGAAGAGGGCCATGGCGTAGCCGGGATGCTCGCGGGGGACCCGGTCCAGGGACTCCGCCGCTTCGGCGGGGCGCCGCGCCGCCACGTAGCAGACCCCGAGCTCGAGATCGTGGGCGAAGGCCTCGCCCTGCAGCCGGCGCGCCTCTTCGAAGGCGCGGATCGCGCCGGGGGTGTCGGTCATGGCCATCTCGAGCTCGCCCAGGCGCACCCAGTCCGCGGCGGGCGACTCCTTGAGGACGACCACGCGCTCGATCAGCCGGGCGGCCTCGTCGAAGCGGCCTTCGCGCTCGCGGATGCGGGCCAGGGCCTCCAAGGCGGGCAGCTTCTGGGGCATCGCCCGCAGCACCGCTTCGAAGAGCGGCGCGGCGTCGTCCCAGCGCCCGAAACGGAAGCGGTGCATGGCGAGGTAGTGCTGGAGGTCCACGTTGCCGGCGTCGATCGCCTGCGCCCGGTCGAAGAGCCGCTCGGCGCGCTGCTCCTCGCCGAGAACCGAGTGCGCCACGGCGAGCCGCACCGTGACCATCAGGTTCATCGGGTCCTCCTCGAGCACGCTCTCGAAGACCCTGATGGACGCCTCGTACTTCTCGTGCGCGAACAGCGCCGAACCCCGGTCGAGATCGTCGAAGAGATGGGTCATGTTCCTGGCGGCAGGCGCGTCCTCGCGGAGCGGGGCCGGGCTGTCCCAGCCGACGTACCCGAGCACGGCGAGCTGCTCCCGCGACTCCCGGTCGAGCACGGCGGTCGACGCTCCCCCGCCCATGGACGGGACCACTGCGTAGCTCGTGACCGCATCCAGGATCGCCTGGTCGACCTCGAGACTCCCCGCCAGGTCCTCCGACTCCGCGGGATCCGTCCGCAGATCGTAGACCTCGATCGCGCCGGAGAGGATCACCTTGATCGCACCGCGCACCGCCATCACCTGCGGCCGCCACCCGTACTGGAGGAACGGCTTCATGGCCTCCCCCATCACGATCTCCTCGTCGGGCGTCAGGAGATCGAACTCCGACTCGAGGCCGGTCCAGGCCAGGACCGTGTCGAAGACCCGGCGAGTGCTGACCGCGCTCTCCTCCAGACCCACCGGCACGCCGCTGCCGGCGGCGATCAGGGGCACCCGCATCACGCCCCGGTAAAGCAGGTTGCCGTGCAGGAGCTCGCCGTGGTCGCCGAGGCCCTCGCCGTGGTCGCCGACCACCAGGATTCTCGAGCCGCCCTCGGCTTGCCGCCCCTCGAACGCCTCGACCAGCCGCCCGACCTCCTGATCCATGAAGGCGATCTCACCGAGGTACGGCGCCGTGGGGTAGCGCGAGCGGTACGGCTCCGGAGGCTCGTACGGGTCGTGCGGGTCGAAGTAGTGAACCCAGATGAAGAGCGGCTTGCGCGGAGCCGACTGCAGGTACGTCAGCGCGCGCTCGGTGGTGGCGCCGGCGTCCCGCTCCGCGTTGCCCCCGCCGAGGTCGTCGTCGTAATGGTCGAAGCCCCGCGCCAGGCCGAACTGCCGCTTCAAGGGGTATCCGGAGATGAAGGCCGCGGTCGAGTAGCCCGCGGCGCCGAGGCGCTCTGCGAGCAGGGCGTGGTGCTCGTCGAGGAACCGCGAGTTCTCGTGAATGCCGTGCTGCGACGGGTAGAGGCCGGTCAGCATCGAGGCGTGCGAGGGCAGCGTCATGGGCGCGGTGGACCACGCCTGTGAGAACCGCGTGCCGCGGGCGGCGAGCGCGTCAAGGGCCGGCGTCTCCACCTGTTCGTTCTCGAAACCCAGGCTGTCGGCCCGGGTCGTATCCAGGGTCACGAGGAGAATCGAGGGCCGCGCGGCCGCCGCCTCTGCCGCGGGCGGCGGCGCCTCCCGTGCGCACGAGAGGACCGACAGGGCCGCGAGGCCGACGAGCGACGTCAGGGCGGTGCGTCTCACCATCCGCAGATCATAGGACAGATCGTGGGTGTATGATCCCCGGAGCGGACGAGCCGGAACGAAGAACGCGCGGTATTCGCGCGGACGGGGGGCCACCGGAACACAATGCTCAGCCTTCGCCATCACGAATTCACCCTCGAGCTCCGCCACACCTTCCGCCTCGCCCGGGGGGACAGCGACTCGCGCCGGGTCCTGATGGTGGAGATCGAGCACGACGGCCTGGTGGGTCGCGGCGAGGCCGCTCCCATCGCCCGCTACCACCAGGACGCGGCCTCCGCCGCTCGCGCCGCGGAGCAGATGGCCGCCCGGATCGCCGACGTCCGGGCCTTCGACCAGGCGGCGGCCAGGGCCGCCGTGCCCGGCGAGCCCGCGGCCGAGGCGGCCGTCGACATGGCCCTGCGCGATCTCGCCGGCAAGCGGCTGGGCGCGCCGCTCCACGAGCTGCTGGGCATCGACCCCTCGACGATGCCGCTCACCTCGTTCACGATCGGCATGGACACCCCGGAGATCGTCGAGCAGAAGGTGCGCGAGGCCGAGGGCTTCGCCGTGCTCAAGGTCAAGATGGGCTCGAAGGACGACGCCCGGGTGCTGGAGACGGTCCGCAGGGTGACGGACCTTCCGTTGCGGGTCGACGCCAACGAGGGTTGGACGCTCGACGAGGCCCTGGCGCGCCTCGAGTGGCTTCAGGACATGGGCGTGGAGCTGGTGGAGCAGCCCCTGCCGGCCGACCAGCACGCCCAGATGTGCGAGCTCAGGAAGCGGAGCCCCCTCCCCCTCTTCGCCGACGAGAGCGTCGCGCGCGCCGAGGACATCCCCCGCCTCGCCGAGGCCTTCGACGGCATCAACATCAAGCTCATGAAGTGCGGCGGCGTCGGCGAGGCGCTGCGCATGATCCACGTCGCCCGCGCACACGGGATGCAGATCATGCTCGGCTGCATGGTGGAGTCCTCCCTCGCCATCACGGCGGCGGCCCACATCGCCCCGCTCGTCGACTTCGCGGACCTCGACGGCAACCTCCTGATCCGCAACGACCCCTTCGTCGGGGCCGAGGTCGAGAACGGCCGGCTCGTGCTGCCGCCGGGGCCCGGGCTCGGCGTGCGCGAGCGAACGCCGGGCGGAGCCGGGAGCCGTTAGGAGTCTCAATCATGCGCTACGTCATCGGGATCGACGCCGGTGGAACCAAGACCGTGGGCCTGCTGGCCGATGAGACCGGGAAGGTGCTCTCCAAGACCATCTCCGGCAGCGCCAACCTCGTCATGAAGGGCGAGCTCGCGGTCGAGAAGGTCCTCTTCGACGTCATCGATTCGCTCGAGGCGCCCGAGCCCATCGCCGCCCTCTGCCTCGGTATCGCCGGCGTCGGGCAGCCCGGCGGCGAGCAGCTGATCCGCGACATGCTCCGCCGGCTCGGCCAGCGGCAGGCGGTCCGGGTGGTCAACGACGCCCTGGTGGCGCTCGTGGCGGGGGCCCCGTCGGGCATCGGAATCGTCATCGTGGCCGGCACGGGTTCCATCGCCTACGGCGTGGACCCCGAGGGCCACGAGGCGCGCGCCGGCGGCTGGGGCTACCTTCTCGGCGACGAGGGTTCGGCGTTCTGGCTCGGCCACTACGCGGTGCGGCACGCCATCCGCGCGGCCGACGGGCGGGGCGTCGCCACCTCACTGTACCCGCTGATCTGCGAGAAGCTCGGCGTCTCCAAGCCCTCGGAGCTCGTCGACTGGTTCTACGACCAGGAGCTGTCGCGCAACCGGGTCGCCGATCTGGCCTCCCTGGTCGAGACCGCGTGCGCCGACGGCGACGAGGCCGCCGAGACCCTCATGGACCAGGCCTCCAAGCACCTCGCCCGGGCCGGGCGGGCGGTCGCCGGCCAGCTCGCCTTCCCCGAGAGCTACCCCGTCGTCCTCTCGGGAGGGGCCTTCAAGGCCTGCCCGAGCCTGGTGCCGCGGGTCGCGGCGCTGCTCGAGGACCTGCCCGGCGCCGAGGTCCGGCTGCTCGAGGTCGAGCCCGCCGTCGGCGCGGTAACGCTCGCCCTGGAGCTGCTGCAGTGAGCCCTCGCGAAGCGAGGCTGCTGATCGTCAACGCCGACGATCTCGGGCGCACGGCCGGTATCAACGACGGCATCTTCGAGGCCCACCGCAACGGCCTGGTCACCAGCGCGACCCTGATGGTGGCCTACCCCGCGGCGGAGGACGCGGCCGCCCGGCTCGGCGAGCTCCCGAACCTCGGCGTCGGGCTCCACGTCGCCCTCACCGGAGGTCCCTCGATCCTGCCCGCGGACCGCCTATCCAGTTTGACCAGTGCCGCCGGCCGGTTGCCGGCGAAGCCCGAGGAGTTCGTCGACCCCGTGCTCGAGGAGGTGCTCCTCGAAGCGAGGGCGCAGCTCGCCCGCTTCCGCGAGCTCACCGGCCGCCTCCCCACCCACCTCGACAGCCACCACCACTCGCACCGCCACCCGGTCGTGTGCGAGGCGTTGATCGCGCTGGCCGGGGAGCACGGGTTGCCGGTCCGCAACGCCTCGGCGGACGTCGAAGCGCGGCTGCGGCGGCACGCGGTGACGACAACCGACGCCTTCGTCGAGGGCTTCTTCGGAGAGGCCGCACGGCTGGACGTGCTGGTCGGAATCCTGCGCGCGCTCGGCCCCGGCGTCACCGAGCTCATGTGCCACCCCGCCCGGGTCGACGACGAGCTGCGCTCGACGAGCGGTTACGCCGCCGAGAGAGCGCGCGAGCTCGCGGTGCTGACCTCGCCCGAGGCCCGGCAGGCCGTCGAGGAGCTCGGCCTCCGGCTCGTCCACTTCGGTACGGCATGGTCCGGCTGATACCGGAGGTTCCGGGCCGCGCCGCAGCGGGCGGCCGATGAGCATCGGCGCACTCGACCTCGGGATCCTCGCGGCCTACCTCGCCGGGGTCGTCGCACTCGGCCTGTGGATCGGCCGCAACTCCGGCACGGTGTCCGACTACGTGGTGGGCGGGCGCGACCGCCCGTGGTGGCTGATCCTGTTCTCGATCGTCGCCACCGAGACCAGCACCGTCACCTTCCTGAGCATCCCCGGCTTCGCCTACTCGCGGGACATGACCTGGCTGCAGATCCCGCTCGGGTTCCTGCTCGGGCGCTTCGTGGTCGTGTTCCTGCTCCTGCCGCAGTACTTCACGGGCTCGTTCTACACGGCCTACGACGTGCTCCACGAGCGGTTCGGGGGCGCGACCCAGCGGGCGGCGTCGGCGCTCTTCATCACAACCCGCAGCCTCGCCGACGGCCTGCGCCTCTTCCTCTCGTCGATCGTGCTCCAGGAGATGACCGGGATCCCGCTGCACTGGGCGGTGATCGTCATGGGCGTGGCCACCATCGTCTACACCTTCTTCGGCGGCATCCGGGCCGTGCTCGTGACCGACCTCGTGCAGTTCGTGATCTACATCGGCGGCGCCGTCGCCGCCCTCGCCCTGATCGTCGGGCGTCTCCCCGGCGGCTGGGACCAGCTCATCGCCGTCGCCGGGGCGGCCGGCAAGCTGCGGGTCTTCGACCTCAGCTTCGACTGGAGCCAGCCCTACTGTCTGTGGGCCGGTCTCGTCGGCGGACTCTTCATCACCCTGGGCTCGCACGGGGTCGACCAGATGATGGTGCAGCGCTACCTCTGCGCGCGGAACCTCCGCGACGCGCAGCGCGCCCTGTGGGTGGGCGGCTTCGTGGTGGTGGCCCAGTTCGCGCTCTTCCTGCTGATCGGCGCGGGGCTCTTCGTCTTCTACCAGACCTTCAGTCCGGACGCGGCGTTCGAGCGCCCCGACCGGGTCTTCGCGCGGTTCATCCTCGATGAGATCCCGGTGGGGGTGCTCGGCGTCCTCCTGGGCGCCATCTTCGCGGCCGCGATGTCGACGCTCTCGAGCTCCCTCAACTCCTGCGCCACCGCCGCCGCCAACGATTTCTTCTTCTCAGGAAGAGGCGCCGGCGCGCCGGCCGGTCGACAGCTGCGAGCGGTCCGGGTCCTCACCGTGGTCTTCGGCTGCATCCAGATCGCGGTCGGGATCGGCGGGCAGTGGGTCAAGGCGTCGGTCGTCAGTAGCGTGCTGGGGATCGCGGCCTTCACCACCGGGATCGTGCTCGGCGTCTTCTTCCTCGGAATCTTCGCCCCCCGGGTCGGCGAGAAGGCGGCCCTGGTCGGGCTGGTGGTCGGCCTTGCGTGCATGAGCCTCATCTTCTTCGCCACCCCTCTCGCCTGGCCGTGGTTCGCCCTCTTCGGCTCGGCCATCACCTGCGCCGCCGGGCTCGGTGCGAGCTTCCTCTGGCCGCGGACCGGCGCTGCCGCGGGCCCGAGCTGACGTCATGAAAAGGAGGAGCTCGGCATTCGTCCTGCTCGCCGCGTTGGCCGCGGCCTCGCCCGCGCCCGCCGGACCGTGCCCGCAACCCGAGACCGTCGCGCCGGGCCTGCGGTACTCGGTGCTCTGCCGCGGGGCGGCGGCCACGGGCACCACCTACCGCCTCCGGCTCGGGGCCTTCAACCGCCAGGCCGAGGCCGATGCGGCGCTGGCCGCCCTGCGCGCCGGCGGCTTCGCGGTCGCCCTCGAGGCCACCGGGTCCAGCTACCGGCTCTTCACCGAGAGCGTGGCGACCCCCGGGGCGGCGGAGGACCTGAAGCGGCGCCTCGCCGAGCACGGCTGGGAGGCCGCGGCGGAGATCGAAGCGGTCGGGCAGGACCTCACGAACCCCGGTGGGCCGTGGCGGGTGCACGTGCTCGAAGCGGACCCCGCGCGGATGAGGCTCGAGGTGGCCCACGCCTACGACGCGGCCATCGGGCTCGAGACCACCGCCGAGCTGGCCGAGCGCCGCGGCGCGCTGGCGGCGGTCAACGGCGGGTACTTCCGGATGACCGGGCTGCTCGCCGGCGACAGTCAGGGCGCCCTCCGGATCGACGGCGCCCTGCTCTCCGAGCCCGACCGGGGCCGCGGCGCGGTCGGTTTCTTCACCGCCGGCGGCGCCACGCGCGCGGTCTTCGGCCGGCTCTCCTTCCGCGGCGAGGTCCGCATCGGCGACGGAACGATTGTCCCTCTCGACGGCGTCAACCGCCCGCGGGGGCCCTCCGAGATCATCCTCTTCACGCCGCAGTTCCACCGCACCACCCTCACCTCTCCCGGTGGCGCCGAGATCCTCGTCGCGGACGGGCTCGTCGCCGAGGTCCGGGTCGGAGCAGGAAGCTCGGTGATTCCGGCCGGAGGCATGGTGCTGTCCGTGGGCCGCGACCGTCTGCACCAGGTTCTCCCGCACGCACTCCCCGGGAAGCCGGTGTCGGTCGACACGAAGATCGTGCCTCTGCTGCCCGATCCCGACCACGAGTGGGACCGGGCCGAGGACATCGTCGGCGGCGGCCCGCTCCTGCTGTGGCGGGGAAACCGGCTCGAAGAGCCCGGCAAGGAGTCGATCTCCGACGTCTTCTTCCTCGCCCGCCACCCCCGCACCGCGGTCGGCGTCCGCGCCGACGGCACCCTGATCCTGGTCGCGGTCGACGGCCGGCGGCCGGCGGAGAGCGTCGGCATGTCGCTGCCCGAGCTCACCGACCTCATGCTCGAGCTGGGGTGCGTCTCCGCCCTCAACCTCGACGGCGGCGGCTCGACGACGATGGTCGTCGAGGGAGAGATCGTGAACCGGCCCTCGGGACTGTCACCGCGCCGCAACGCGGATGGGATCCTGGTCTTTCCGAGACCCCCGGCGCCTGCCGGGGAAGCTTCGGATCCCCGTTAGGAGAGAGGTGTCCGCATGATCTGCAGTGTCGTCGCGCGCCTCCCGTTGCCGCACCTCGTGCTCGCCGGCGTCGTTTTGCTGGCTCTGGTCTCGTGCCGCGGTGAGAAGCCGCCGCGTGACGCCCGCGACGGCTCCCTGGCCGGGAAAGTCATCTGTCTCGATCCGGGCCACGGAGGAACCGCGGCAACCGATGCGTTCAGGGTCGGCCCGGGAGGAGAACGCGAAGAGTGGATCAACCTGCGGGTGGCGCTGCTCCTCGAGGAGATGCTGGAGGCGCGCGGGGCCCGGGTCGTGATGACGAGGACCGCGGACGTGCCGGTCGAGTTGAGCGCGCGCGCCCGATTGGCCGCGGAGAACCAGGCCGACGTGTTCCTGTCGATCCATCACAACGCGACCGCGGATCCGGAGGTCAACTTCCCGATCGTCTACTTCCACGGCAACGCCTTGGAGAACGCCGCCAGCATCGCTCTCGGCCGGATTGTCGCCCGCAACCTTCGAACGGCCCTGTTTGACGGTGAGGGCCCCGTCAGCCTGGTTTCCGACCACGCGATCTTCCCGGGCACCGGCGCCAACGTGCTCCGAAACTCCTATGGCATCCCCGGTGTGATCGGCGAGGCGTCCTTCTTCTCCAATCCGCAGGAGGAAGAGCGTCTCAAAGACCGGGACGCCAACCGCCGGGAAGCGGAGGCATATCTCGTGAGTCTGAGGGAGTTCTTCTCCGCTGAGATCCCGCCGATCGCCGAGA
>DATIVB010000086.1:0-8979 GCA_035466375.1 Chondromyces sp. | reverse complement strand
TTGATGGTATCGTCGGCCATCGCCGTCGGGCGGGGAGGGGAACAATCCATGAAGAACGCACTCGCACTGATTCTGCTCGTCGCGGTCCTCACATCGGGACCGGCTGTGGCCCAGGACCGCGGCGGCGCCCTCAAGCAGCTCGAAGCGATCGCCGTCGTCGAGCACAAGATCATGGTGCCGATGCGGGACGGCGTCCGGCTGGCCACCGACGTCTACCGGCCTGCAAACGCCGACGGCCCGGTGCCGGCGATCTTCGTGCGCACGCCCTACAACATCAATCTCTGGCGCGACGGCGAGCTCCGGGAGCGTGGTCTCGAGGGCGCGCTGAAGGCGGTCAAGCGCGGCTACGCCTTCGTGGTGCAGAACGAGCGCGGCAAGTTCTTCTCCGAGGGCGAGTGGGACATCCTCGGCCCACCGACCTCCGACGGCTACGACACCCTGAGCTGGATCGCGGGGCAGCCGTGGTCGAACGGCAGGGTCGGGACCATCGGCTGCTCGTCGTCGGCGGAGTGGCAGATGGGGCTCGCGGCGCTCGACCACCCGGCCCACGCGGCGATGATCCCGCAAGGCTTCGGCGCCGGGATCGGCCGCGTCGGCGGGTTCCAGGAGCAGGGCAACTGGTACCGCGGGGGCGCCGAGCAGATGCTCTTCTTCTCGTGGCTCTACGGCGTCCAGAACACGCAGCGGCCGACCTTCGCGAAGGACATCCCGCACGAGGACATCGTCCGCCTCTCCAAGTACTTCGACCTCGCGCCGGAGATGCCGGAGGTTGACTGGGCGAAGGCCTTCTGGCACCTGCCGGTGGAGGACCTCATGCGCTCGGTCGAGGGGCCGAAGGGCATCTTCGCCGACCCCGCGCCCAACGCCACCGGCGGCCGCATGATCCAGCGCAGCCCGGACGACCCGGCCTGGTTCCGGGGCGGCCTGTGGCACGACGACCAGGGCTTCGGCGTGCCGAGCCTGTGGTGGATGTCGTGGTACGACGTCTCGATCAGCCCCAATCTGGCGCTCGTCGAGCACGTGCGCGAGCACGCCGCGGACCCCGAGGTGCGGGAGAACCAGTACGTGCTCATCGCGCCGGTGGGCCACTGCGCCTACACGCGCGCGACGGAGGACACGGTCGTCGGCGAGCGCAGCATGGGGGACGCGCGCTTCGACCACGAGGGGCTCACCTACGACTGGTTCGACTACTGGCTGAAGGGCGAGGACAACGGCGTGCTCGAGCAGACGCCGAAGGTGCAGTACTACCTGATGGGTGCCAACGAGTGGAGGACGGCATCCTCCTGGCCGCCCGAGGGCGCCGAAATGGTGACCTGGTACCTCGACAGCGGCGGCTCCGCCAACAGCCTCTTCGGCGACGGGCGGCTGCGGCTCGAGCCGCCGGACGCCGCGGCGAGCTTCGACGCCTTCACCTACGACCCCATGAACCCGGTGCTCTCGCACGGCGGCAACGTCTGCTGCACCGGCAACGCCATCACGCCGGGCGCCTTCGACCAGCGGCGGGTCGAGGCGCGGCACGACGTGCTGGTCTACTCCAGCGACCCGCTCGAGGAGGGGATCGAGGTCAGCGGCCCGGTGGAGGTGACCCTGTACGTGTCCTCCGACGCGAAGGACACAGACTTCACGGTCAAGCTGGTGGATGTGGATGCCGAGGGTCGCGCCTGGAACCTCGACGAGACCATCCTCCGTGCGCGGTACCGCGACGGCTTCGACCGCCAGGTCTTCATGGAGCCGGGCGAGGTCTACGAGATCCGCCTCGGCCCGATGTCGACCAGCAACTACTTCGCCGCCGGGCACCGGATTCGCATCGAGGTCTCGTCGAGCAACTTCCCCCGCTTCACCCGCAACCTCAACACCGGCGGCCCGAACTACAACGAGAGCGACGGCGTCGTCGCCCACAACCTGGTCCACCACTCGGCGGCCCACCCGTCGCACGTGACGCTGCCGGCGTTCAGGGATCGGTAGGGGAGGCCCCGGCAGCGGCGCCCGCCCGGGGTGGCGTCAGCGCGCCCGAGTCGGGAGCGCCGCGGGTTCGTCGCCCCTGCCCTGCACCGGACCTCAGCGAACCGGGCGTCGATCAACCGCCGCACGCGGCGAGCTGGTTCTCGACGGCCGTGCGCCAGCGCTCGTGGGCAGGGTTGTCCGGTTCGAGCGCCTCGAGAACCAGGTTCGCGGTTGCCGCGGCCGCGGCTCTGTCGCCCCGCTGACAGTGGAAGGCGGTCATCGTCGTGAGGACGCCGAGGCGGCCGGGGGTGGCGGGGGTGTCGAGCCGGTCGGCGATGGCGAGGGCGGTCCGAAAGTCGGCCAGGGCGCCGTTGTCGTCGCCGAGCTCGGCGCGGCACTTCCCGCGGTTGTGGAGGGCGCCGACCATCTCGAAGCTCTGGTCCCCGGTGTGCTCGCGGAAGACGGGGATCGCCTGATCGATCAGCTCGAGGGCGCGCTCGTATTGGCCTGCCTTCATCGAGACCACGCCGGTGTTGAAGCGGGTCTTCGCCACCGGAAAGCTGTCGGCGCCGTACACCGGCACGCGGATCGCCAGCACTTCGCCGAGGAGCTCCGCCGTCTTCTCGTAATCGCCCTGCCGGTAGCGGACGTTGGCGAGGTTCTCGAGCCTGAGCGCCACGCTGGGGCTGGCGTCGCCTAACAGATCGCGGGTGATCTCGACCGACTCCTCGAGCTGGGCGGCAGCCTCTTCGAGTCGGCCGCGCTCCATCTCGACCAGCGCCAGGTTGCTGAGCCCGTCGGAAATGTTGAATGGGTCGCCGTTTCTCCGCTGAATAGCGAGAGCCTCAGTGAGGAGCTCCGCGGCACGGTCGATGTCGCCCTTCCAGCGGTTCTCCAGGCTGCCGCGCAGGGTGAGGTTTTGGGCGCGCTCAAGAGAGACGTCCTCGGTCAACTGACCCAGGATCTCGTCGCTTATTTCGACGTCCTGCTCGGCCTCGGGGTAGCGGGACCGGTAGAACTCGGAGCGCCCCGCCTCCCAATACGCACCCGCGAGATCGCGACGGGCGGAGGGGCCGAGGGTCGCGAGGATCGAGATCGCCTCTTCGGTGACGGCAACCGCCTCGTCGTACTGGCCGCGGTTGTCATAGCTCCGGGCCAGCGAGCGCAGGGTGCCCGCCAGGGCAGCACCCGGCGGACCGGGGACCTGCCTGCGCAGCGCGAGCGCCCGCTCGAGCTCCTGCACCGCCTCGTCGACCTTGCCGAGCGACTGGAAGGTGTTGCCGAGCAGCGTCCTCGCGTCGGCCTCGGCCGCCGGTTGGCCGTGGAGATTTTCTTCGGCGGCGGCGGACGCCCTCTCGAGCACCTCGGCCACCGTCACCTCTCGGTTGCCGTGGGCCGCCGGGTCTGCTGCGGTCAGCATCTGGGCCATGAAGTCGTTGAGCGCCGTCGCCCGGGCAGCTTCTATTTGCGCTGCGTCGCGCTCGCGGTCGGCGACCGTGGCCTGCCACAAGGTGCCCGCGAGCCCCACCACCATGGCGACAGCGACGGCCGCGGCAGCGATCACCGGACCCTTGTGGCGCGCCGCGAGCTTGCGCAGTCGATAGGTGGCGCTGGCTGGCGCCGCCGCGACCGGTTCGCCGGCGAGGTAGCGTTGGACGTCCAGGCTGAGGCCGTTGACGGTCTCGTAACGACGCGCGCGGTCCTTCTCGAGGGCCTTCATCGCGATCCAGTCGAGCTCGCCGCGCAGCAGCGATCTCAACGTGTCGGGTGCAGTGCGGCGGCTCTCGGCAACCGCCGGTAGGGTCGCGGTCGAGGACACGATCCGAGAGCTCGGCCGCGGCGGGTCGCTCTCGCGGATCATCCGGTACCGCTCGCCGTAGTCCGCGACCCTGAGGCTTCGGGGATCCAGTGGTGTGGTCCCGGTCAGCACCTCGTAGAGCAGGACCCCCAGCGAGTAGACGTCGCTGCGGGTGTCGATGTCGAGGCTGCCCTCGGCCTGCTCCGGGCTCATGTAGAGCGGCGTCCCCATCAGCTGACCGTGCTGGGTGAATGCGGTCTCGTCGCTGAGCCGCTGATCGATCGCCTTGGCGATACCGAAGTCGATCACCCTGGCGAAAGGCCGTCCGTCGTGGCTCGAGACGAGGACGTTGCTCGGCTTGATGTCGCGGTGGATGATGCCCTTGCTGTGGGCGTGCTGGATCGCGTTGCAGACCTGAACGAAGAGCTCCAGCCGTTGGCGGAGGGTGAGCCGTTGCTCGTCGGCGTAGGTCGTCATAGGTCGGCCGGTCACCAGCTCCATCACGAAGTAGGGACGCCCGGACTCGGTGGCGCCGGCGTCCAGGACCTTGGCGATGTGCGGGTGATCCATCGCCGCCAGGGCCTGCCGCTCCTGCTCGAAGCGGCCGATGACCGCCTGGGTATCCATGCCCAGCTTGAGGATCTTGAGCGCGACCCTGCGCCGGACCGGCTGGTCCTGCTCCGCCATGTAGACCGAGCCGAAGCCGCCCTCGCCGATCAGCGCGAGCAACCGATAGGGCCCGATGGTCGTTCCGGGGCCGAGTCGCCGCGGGTCGGTCGGCGTCACGCTGGCCGATGCCACCGTCGGGGCCTCGCTGTTCTCGTCCGGCGGCTCCGCCTCGCGGAGCATCGCCTCCACCTCGGCGCGGAGCGAGGCGTCGTCGCCGCACTCGCGGTCGAGGAGCTCGGGGCGCTGCCCGACAGGGGTCGAAAGGGCGAGGTCGAAGATGCGCCGCCGTTCCTCGGGCTTCGACATGAAACGTTCTCCGACGCCGCCGAGGTCGTCCGATGCAGGCTGAGGGCTCACGGGCACCCCGTTCACCTCGGCAGCGGCGTTCGACTCGTCCCGATCTGGGGTTACGGCGCGGCGGAGAGTATACCTTTGAAGCGGAGCGGTCGAGCCGCCAGGGCGCGAACGGTCAGCCGGCCCAGAGCGCCAAGGTCATGACGATCCCCGCCAGGTACAGGCCGCCGAAAATCGTCTTGTTGTGACGGGCGATCCACTCCGGAAGGTAGATGTCGAAGTTGTCCCTGCGGTCGTCGGTGTAGCGGGCCGCAACGCCAGTCAGCGGACAACGCCAGCGGTTGACGGCGAGCACCGCCACCTCGAGGAAGACGACGGCGATGAGCACCGCGGCGGCGCGGCTCTGACCGCGCCAGGCGAGGACCGGAATCGCGACGATGCACGAGGCGAAGAACGCCCACACCAACGTGTGCACCACCTTGATGGTCTGCAGCCGGTCCACCCTCGCATTGTAGCCGGGGATCGTCGGGCGGCGGACGCCGGCGAGCTGAACCAGGAGCACACCGACCACCGCCATGACCAACCCGGCTCCCTCCCGTCCGCTGATCGGCTCGCCGAGGAACAGCCAGGCGAGCATCGCGATCTGGACGAGCATCGTGTTGTTGATCAGGGTCGACTCGATTGCGGTGAGGGAACGCAGCGTGTGGTTCCAGATGGTGAACGCCAGCGCGGTGTTGACGGCTGCGAGCCACAGCACGATGGCCCACCCGGAGAAATTCAGCCGCGGCACGCCCTCCACCGCGAATGCCACCGCCATCAGGAGCATCGATCCGACGCCCATGCTCACCACCGTGACCAGGAGGGGGTGGAGGTCGCCGCGGCGATTCACCGCGCGGCCGACGATGGAGGCGCCGGAGTTGGCCATCAGACACACGGCGGCAACGCCCAGGCCGACGGTCTGCAGCGGCGCCCGCAGCGGAAGGAAGTACAGCGCCGCTCCGAGCAGGAAACAGGCAAGCCCGACGCACTGGCTGCGGGTCAGCCTCTCGCCCAGGAGCACGGCGCCGAGCAGCGCCACCGCAGCCGGTGTGAAGCTGAGAATCAGGCTGAGGGTCACGGCCGGCAGAAAGGCGAGGGCCAGAAACTGCGCCCCCTGGGCGAGCGTGTAGAACACCACCCCGAGGAACGCGAGGCGCAGCCAATCCGACAGTCGCAGCTTGCGGAGCTGCGCCCGCAGTGCGGGTCGTGCCGCCAGCACCGGTGCCAGGAGCAGAAACGCGAGCGTGTACCTGAGTCCGGCGAAGCTGAAAGCGGGTATCTCCTCCAGCCCGAGCTTGATCAGGACCCAGGACGTGGACCAGAGAAAGGTCACGAACAGGGCCTGCAGTCGTGGCGAGACGAGAGGACGTCGACCGGATTCCGCCATGGAGGCCTCCTCGAGGTTCTGGCACAGCCATCCTGTGCCGACCTACCCCCTCCAGGCTTTTGTCCGTCAAGGTGCGAGCCGAGTTTTCGGCGTTCTGTGGCGCTCGGTCCGGCCCGGCATCCGCCGGCGGAACCCTAGCCACCCTTCAGTCGACGGCTCATGATGGCACCGTGAGCGGAGAGGTGTCAATCGCACACGGCGGACCGGTGAGAGAGACCGTACTGTCCGGGCCGTCCTGAGCTCGGCCTTCATCCACAGCCTCGAATCCGTGTGCGGCAGGCGCCCTTCCTCGTGGAGCGCCGACGCGACCCCCTGCGACGTCGAGCTCTTCGAACGGCGGCGGCGGGCGGGTGGCACGCCGCTGCCCCCTGCCTGTCGTCGCCAGAGGCGGGGTTTCAGAGGGATGTTCGCGCCCGTGCTCGGGGTTCTTCGACTGTCACGGCCGACGGCAGATGAACAGCTCGTAGCCGTACGACGAGCCGAAGCGGCGGTACATCTCGACCTCCACCCGGGCCTCCTCCAGAAGCTCGAGGGCGGCGGTGTCCCCGGCGTGGCGCTGCCGCAGCTCCGCGAGCCGCGCCTCGAGCGGCTCGTAGTACTCCCACCATGCGCTCGCCGGCAGCGTGAAGTGCTCGAGCACCGCGAGTCCGCTCGAGGCGACCACTTCGAGGGTGGCGTCCACCGGGGCGATGTCGGGGCACTCGGCGTGCCACCAGCGGCGAACCTCCTCCGGGGGGTCGGAGACCAACCACACCGCCTCGCTTGCCACCAGGTGGCCGCCCGGCCGCAGCAGGTCACGCGCGATCCCGAGGCCGCGGCCGAAGCCCACGTTGTAGAGCGCGCCCTCCGACCACACCAGGTCGAAGGTCGCGGGGGCGAAGGGTGGGCTCTCCATGTTCCCGTGCACGGCGTGGACCCGTGATCCGACGCCGGCCTGCCGGGCGCGCTCCCGGACGTCGCGCAGGAACGGACCGTGGAGCTCGAGGCCGACGACCCGGCCGGCGGTCTCGCGGGCCAGCAGAGTCGTGGCCGCGCCCGGCCCGCAGCCGAGGTCGAGGACCAGTGGCTCGGGCGGGAGGTCGCGGACGGCGGCCAACGCCCGCCGGGCCGAGGCCGCGTCGCCGGGGGCCTCCCGCGGCAGATCGTCGTGGATCTGGAAGAAGACCTCCAGGTACCGGGGGTCGCTCATGTCCATGAAGCCCTGCTCCGGACTTACGGCACCCGGCGCAGGTGGTCGGCAACCGCATCGCGGGGGGGCGCCGGAGGAACCTCGGCTGGGAAACCCATCGCCAGCAGCGCGACGACCGTCTCGCCCTCCTTGACGCCGAGGATTCCGCGCACCGGCGGCGCCACGCCGAACGACAGCCAGACCGCGCCGACGCCCTCGTCCCAGGCGGCGAGGCACAGGTTCTGTACCGCTGCCGCCGTGCTCAGAGGGTTTTCCACCCGCTCCAGGTCGTCGGCCGGCGGACGGCACACCACCGCGACCATGAAGGGTGCTCCGCCGAAGTCTTCCCTGAGGGCGGTGACACTCTTGCGTTTCGGCGCCGGCAGCTCGGGGTCGGCGAGGAGCTCGTCGGCCTTGGCGCGAAACAGCTCGAGCAGGCGTGCCCGCGCTTCTGGACCGACTACGACGAACTCCCAGGGCTGGAGGTTGGCGTGGGAAGGCGCCCACATGGCGGCTTCGAGCACCGTGTCCAGGGTCGCCTGGGGGATCGCATCCGGCTTGAACCGGCGCACCGTCCGCCGCTCTTTGAGGTGATCGAGAATGTTCATGCCGTCCTCCCTTCTCGTGGGGCAAGGTTACTGCACGCCGCGACTCGGGCACAGCCGCACCCTGGCCAATGCGCCTCCCGGGAAGACCTCATCGCACTCGGGCGGAGGCGCCGAGTTCGGAATTTTCGGGGTTCGCCCAACCTTGTTGTGTGCGGTCCTTCAATTTTTGGAGACAGCCCGCCGACAAGAACAGCTCGCGCGCGGATCGGGGCTCCATCGGTCCCGTGCGGTGTGCTGCTGGTTGTCGCGTGGGCGGAAAAGAACAGGAGAGACGCGATGACGAGACATGTCCGCTTCCAAGCAGTGGCGTGGTGCCTTCTCGTGGCGGGAGCCGCGATTGTCGATGCGCAGACGCTGGAGGCTGAGCTTCCGGACGGGGTGGACCAGGTCGTCCACCGCGCCGGAGAGCTCGAGTGGGGGCCGTGTCCGCCGGGACCCCTCGCCGGCGAGGGGTGCCGCATGGCGGTCCTCGAGGGCGATCCGAAGGCCGAACAGCTCTTCACCTTCCGCATCCGGACGACGGAGCCGTTCGTGCTGCCACCGCACACCCACCCGCGGAACGAGCGGGTCACGGTGATCGAGGGCGCGGTGTACGTCGGCTTCGGGGACGCCGTCGACAAGCAGGCGAGCACCCGGTTCGAGGGGGGCGACTTCTACGTCAACCGCGCCGGGGCGGTTCACTTCGTCTGGAGCGACGAGCCGGTGACCCTTCAGCTCACCGGCATCGGGCCGTGGGCAATTCACCCGGTGGCGGAAGCGGCGGCTGCGACGAATTGACCCAGGGGTTCACGTCCGGGTGGATTCGAGGATCCGCACGGGCGGAAACCTGCGGCGCAGGTGCCGCCCTCGCATCGACGCGGGATGGCCGATGCGAAGGCCGGCGCCCGCGCCGTCGTCAGCGGAGGCTCGCGGCCAGCTGCGCGAGGAGCTCGCTGCCCTTGCCGCTCCACGAGGAGCCGTGCATGCAGGCCAGTGTGGTCGGGTTCTCGGCGGCGAGCTTGGCGATGAGGTCGGAGGTGTCTCTGGCGTGGGCGTAGTAGTCCATCACCTCGCGCATGGCCTCGCTGGGCCC
>DATIVB010000085.1:0-9936 GCA_035466375.1 Chondromyces sp. | reverse complement strand
AATCGAGCCCTTTCGTCCCTCCGACCTGCCGAGCGAGGACACGGCCTGGTTTCACGGCACCAGCCCGACGGCGGCGCTCCAGTCCTCGGTGTCGCCGTACTCGAAGTCGTCGCCGAAGATCCAGCCGGGCGGCGTGTCCGACGTGATGGTGACCACCATCGCCTTTTCACTGAGCACGTGGTTGTGCGCCGCACAGCGGACACTCGCTGTGACCGTGAACTCGTCCGCGTAGGCCCAGTGGTAGGACGCCACCGCGGTGTCCGTGCCGTTGTCGAGCGTCGCCCAGTCGGTGGGGAAGCCGTCGCCCCAGTCGAACCTGTACTGCAGGTCGTGGTCCTCTGAAGAGGTCGCCGTCACTGTGAACTCGAGGTCGCCGCCGACCAGTCCTTCAGCGGGACCTTCGAGGGTGTGGGTCGCCATGGTCTCTCCGAGGATGGTGACCCAAGTCTCCGACCATGCCTCGACGCCGTCGTGTGTCGCACAGCGGACTCCATATTGCAGGTGGTAGGTACCATCGGACGGCCACGCGTGCGAGAGATCGACGGTACCCGTCGCCGGATTGATGTCCAACCATCCAGTCTGCGCCCCGGAATGGCCCCAGTCCATGTAGTACTGCATGGCGTGCCCCGAGGCCGAACGTCCGGTGAGCACATAAGCCGCGCTCACACCGGCTGCGCCGGACGACGGGCCTTCGAGCGAAATCTCGCCGACCACCTCGGGATTGATGAACATCCGCCAGGTGCCGGATGCCCACTCCTCGGGGTGGTCGATGCACCGCACCTCGATGTTGATGTCCCAGTCTGCGGCCGCGTCCCAGGTGTGGGAGAGCTGGAGGGAGGTCGCGCCCTCACCGAAGGCCGTCCACTCCGAGAAGACCATGTCGCCGGCCCAGTCAACGCGGTACTCGAGGCCGTGGTCGAGGTTGGAAGATGCGGACAGGGTGAAGGAGTAACTGACATCGGGGTAGCCGTTCCAGTCACCGCCGACGTGCTGGAGGCCGGGCCCGGTGAGCTCCTCGTCGGGCGGTGCGGTGATTTCGATGGAGTGATCGGAATTCCACCCTTCGAGGTGGTCGTGGGTGGCGCATCGCACACCGACCTCGATCCCGAAGGGTTCGGCCACCGTCCACGTGTGTGAGACCTCGGCCGACGTCTGGCCCTCACCGAAGGGCTGCCATCCGGTATCACCGTTTTCGCCACCGTCGCCCCAGAACACCCGGTAGTGCAGGTCGTGCCCTGCAGACGACTCGCCGCTGATGGTGAAAGTGTATTCCTCGTCAATCCACCCTGTGGTCGGACCGTCGATGGTCGGCGTCCCGATGGTTTCCTCCTCGATGGTGATCCAGTGCTGGACGAAGTCGGTGACGTCGGTGTCATCTGCGCAGCGCAACGTCACCGTGATCTCCTTCTCCCCGAGCGAGTCCCATGAGTGGGTGAGGGTCTCGCCGCTGGCGGCGTTGAATGCAGCCCATGCGGTGGGATCGCTGCCATCGCCCCAATTCACCGAGTACTGCAGATCATGTCCGTAATCGGAAGAACCGGAGACCACGAAGTCGTAATCGATCCAGATCTGGCCGGTTTCAGGAGCGTAGGTGAACGACACGTCGACCGTCTCGGTGAACGAAATCAGGACCGGGAGCGGCGCCGAATGGTTCGAGGTGATCGAGGTCATGACCGTCGATCTCGCCTCCACGGTGACGTCGTAGGTGCCCGCCTCGGTCCAGGTGTGCTCGGCGGACGTTACACCTTCCTCCAGCCAGCCGGTGGGCGTGCCGTCGCCCCAGTGGAAGCGGTACTGGACCGGTTCGCCGTCGAGCGACACCGAGCCTCCGGCAGTGGAGTAGGTGTAGGCGGTCTCGGTGGATCCCGAGGTCTCGCCGGTGGGTGCGGCCGGCGGCTTGACGACGTTCGCGGTCGGCAGCGAATGCACCTCGCGACCGTACATTCCGGACTCCTCGGACTCGGTCTGGAAGAAGAGCCGGTCAGTGGTGGCGGTGAGGCCTTTGGGCCCTTCCTCGGTCGAATAGTCGAAGAGGTTTGCGACCATGAAGGTGCCTGTCTGGGTGCCGTCTGAGACCCACAGCGACGGGCCGTGCACGCCGTCGTCGGCGTTGAAGAACAGGTAACTGCCGGCGACGGTCAGCTCGCTCGGCTCCGAGGAGTTCTGAATCGTCTCCTCGCCGACGTCGTGGGTACCCGGATTGATATCGACGAAGAGCAACGTCCCCTCTTCTGTGCCGTCGCTGACCCAGAGCTCCCGCCCGCTGTCGGGATGCTCGGTGACGAAGAAGAGCCGGCCGTTGTAGGGGACCGCCTCCCACAACCAGAGGGAACCGCCTTCGACGATATCCTTGACGAGGCGGGTGCCGGCGCCGCTGCCGTCGGTCACCCACAGCTCCCGGTCGTGGGTTTCATCGTAGGCCGTGAAGAACAGCTGGGCGCCGACCGGCACGAGGTTCATCGGGCTGCTGGATACGCCGTGGCCAGGGGCGATGTCCGCCACCATTCGGGTCCCGCCGACCGTTCCGTTGCTGGCCCAAAGCTCGTCTCCTTCGTCGACCGTGGAGGCGATGAAGTAGGCCTCGCCGCCAAAAGCGGTTAATTCCCTGGGGGTCGAGCCCTGCGTCCCCGGGACGATGTCGATGACCCACTCCGCCCCGTAGGTGCCGTCGGTCACCCAAAGCTCGGATCCGAAAGTGGCACTGTTGACGGCCGAGAAAAAGAGCAGACTGCCGACGACCGTCAGCCCGGAAGGAAATGAACCTCCGTCAAGTGGCTCGATGTCGGTGATCCGTGTTCCCGAACCGCCCGCGACCTTCCACAGTTCGACACCGTCGATTTCGTCCCAGCCCGCGATCATCAGACTGCCGTCCATCAGAGCGGAATCCTGGAGGGACTTGTCCAGCGCGAGCTTGTAGTTCTCGACCATTGATGCGTTACCCGGTTGCCCGTTCGACAGCCACAGGTTGATCTCGTGGTTCGGAGGGCGGAGCGGATCCTCCCGGTGTCCGGCCACGAAGTACATCAGCGGGGACAGGGCGACGAACTGCTCGGGTTTCGAGGAGTACGCGAACGTATTGTCCGGGGTCGACGTTGGCCAGATGTCCGCGACCAGGTAGGTGCCAGCGGCGGTGCCGTTGCTGATCCACAACTCCTCGCCGTGCACGCCGTCGTAGGCGCTGAAGTAGATGGCAGAGCCCATAGCGCCGGCACGGAGGACGTAGGTGCCGCCGGGGCCCGGGTTGATGTCCTTGACCATGGTGACCTGCGCACCGGTGTTGCCGATGGCCGCACAGACCGCAAGCAGAGTGCTGAAAGCGAGTCTCAGGTGACGACGGGTGGGGTTCCGTGACATGCGCCCTCCTCCGATGACGGGCGGCGGTCCGGCGGATCGGGATTCGCCGCGATGAATGATCGCCACAGGCGCTTCTCTCAACACTGACGGGCTCCATAGCAGGATGGATGCCAGGAATCGCACCGATTAGCGGAGGAGGTCCCTCCGCGGTGCGTGTTCTGATCTGAAACACCAGTCTCATAAAGGCCCCAGAAGTCGAAGAGCAAACTGGCAATATCTAGCCTATTTTGGACGTTCGACGGAAATTGACAAGAGCCAGGAAATAACAGCGTTCAGGCGACCCATCATGGGCCGATGTGAGGAAGATCACAGACGATATTCCGCTCAGGACTTCTAATGTACATGGGAGATATGACAATGGTCAGAAAGAACGAAGCAACCGACAGCTCCGACATGAAGCTCGAGGGCGGTCGGCGCGCGGCAGCCGCAAGGGGGTCAGCCATGTCATACGTTCACCCGAAGAGCGAGGGGGCGGTGGGGCGTGATCGGGCCGGGGATTTCCTGAACCGCGAGGCGGGGCTGACGATGATCGAGATCCTCGTGATCCTCATCATCATCGTCATCCTGAGCGTCATCGGCATCGGCATGTTCCAGAACCAGCGCGAGAAGGTGAAGCTGGTGAAGTGCATGGCCGAGATCCGCGGCATCCAGGCGGCGGTCTACAGCATGGGGGACGGGCGCTACATCCCGAACCCGACCTTGTTCTGGGAGTCGGCCTTTCCAGACGGCCGCAAGCACGGGCCCTATTTCTACATCGTCGACGGCGATCCCAACGCCGGCCACGGCAACGACCTCGACGGCGTCGACGAGGAAAACCCGGGCGAGTCGGACCCCGACAAGAAGGACATCAAGTTCGTGATCTTCTGCGAGCACGACCACGGCGACCTCGGCAAGTACGTCTACCTCACCGACGAGGAGCCGCCGACCATCGCCACCGAGGACAACGATCCCAACTATCAGCGCTTCATCAAGTGGGAGTTTGGCGGCCCGGGGGCCAAGAAGCACAAGTGAGAGCCGTGATTTCGCGGCGGCCGTCTTTCCACCCTCCTGACGGCGCGGCGACGAACCCTGAAGGCCCGCGGTTTCCGCGGGCCTTCTGCTGTACAGTCGCCCCGTGCGCGGGAGGGAGCTCTCATGACTGACGACACACGTGCCCTGCGAGAGACCAGGCTGAGCAGCGATTCCGTCTATCGCGGCAGGATCCTCGATCTCGAGGTGGACCGTGTGCGGCTGCCGAGCGGCTCGGAGACCACCCGCGAGGTCGTCCGCCACCGCGGGGCGGCGGTGGTGCTGCCGCTGCTCGCCGACCGGAAAGTGGTGCTGGTGCGGCAGTACCGTTACCCCTCGGACGAGGTCCTGCTCGAGTTGCCGGCGGGCAAGCTCGATCCGGGCGAGGACCCGCGCGAGTGCGCGGCGCGCGAGCTGGAAGAGGAGACGGGGTGGCGTGCCGGCGAGGTGCGCGAGCTCGGGTCGTTCCTGACCACGCCGGGATTCACGGACGAGGTGCTTCACGCCTTTTTGGCAACGCACCTCTCCGAAGCCCCCGACGCGAGCCCCGACCCCGACGAAGAAATCCAGATCGTAACGATGACCGTGGACGAGCTCCTCGAAGGGTGCCGGAACGGCGACATTCGCGACGGCAAGACGCTGGCGACGATCTTCCTCGCGCAGATCAATGGGTTGATCTAGATCGAATGAGGAATGAGGAACGAAGAATTAGCAATGAGGAATGAGGAATTAGGAATTAGGAATTCCCGACCGCCCCCCCTTACTCCGGGAGGATGGCTGGAAAATCCGAAATTCGAAATTCGAAATCCGAAATGGGCGGTCGGGCGGCATTCCTAATTCCTCATTCCTAATTCCCAATTTTTGTCGGTGGGGCAGTACTGGTCGCGGCGGCGGGTGAGGTCGGCGATGACAGCTGCCCGGAGATCGCCCTCGGGGTGCCGGCGCATCACCGACTGTTTGTAGTCGGCGATGTCGATCATCTCCATGCGGCAGCGGAGGGTCTTGAAGGGCCGCGGCAGCAGCTCGCCCGGGGCCTGGACGTGGTGCAGCCCACCCGAGTAGACGACCAGCATGCGCCCGTCCGGCAGCACCTCGAGGATGTCCGCGATGCCGCCGCGCACGGTCATCGCGCGGCCCTGCGCGTCGAACCCATTGGCCCGTTTCATGCGTCCCTCGGGCAGGATGATGACGATGGCCTTCGAGTCGACTTTGTTGAGCACCCGGTCCCAGGTGGCGTCGCGCTGCCGGGTCACGACCATCGGGTGGCGGACGAGGAACGCGAAGAAAACGCCGATTCTGCGCTTCATGGTCTTCTCGGCGATCGGCAGCACGCCGTGGCGCGCGAACTTCCACAGCAGGTTGTAGGGCGCGTAGCCGGCGATCAGGGGCTCGTAGAGGCTGGTGTGGTTGAGGAGCGCGACGATGCGCGTGCCCGCGGCATAGTCCTCGGGCTCGCCGTCCACCCAGTCCTTCTCCAGACGAAAGAAGATCCGGGCCAGGATCCGCACTGCCACCAGCAGGGTGAAGGTTATGACTGCTTTGACCACTCGCCGTCCAGCACGGCGGTCAGCTTAACCTGTTCGCGGACCGCTGGCATGTCGCAGTGCGGCAAGACTCGACTTCGTTCCGGTACCGGAGGGAGGGGGTCGACGTCGTGACAGTGTGGCAGGACGTCCCACCGATCGGCTGTTCGGATCGCCCGGAGATTTGAAAGATGGGCGTCGGCCGATTTCGAATTTCGAATTTCGAATTTCGAATTTCCCGCCAACCAACCCTGCACACGGGACGTGTGTCCCCCGGGACGGTGCCGATTGCAGATGGAGACGCTGTGAGGCGGCGGTCGCGGCCGCCGGGCGCGGGGGCGGGAACTCAAAACTCAAAACTCAAAACTCAAAACTACAAACTCGACAACCCTCCCGGGTGGATGGGCGGAAACGTTCGAACGTTCAACGTTTCCAACGTTCGAGCATTGTGACGCCGACGCCGCTGCAAGCCCTCACCAATCGAACGTCAAACCGACATAGGCGTTCCGCGTCGCCGCCGGGATCCACACCGGCTGCTCGCCGTCGAAGTAACCGAAAGTGGTGTAGAGGCGGTCGGTGAGGTTGTTGGCGCGCAGCTGCAGGCTGATCCTCCGGGCGTCGAGCAGATCGGCGGTACGGCGCCCGAGGTCGATCTCGAGCCCGAGTTCGAGCACGGTGTAGGACGGATTGACGCGGTGGATGTAGCCGGGATCGGCGCGGACCTCGGGGAACTTGCGCATGTCCTCGGTGTTGTCGAGGTAGAACTCGTCGACAAAGCGGAGCTGGAGGAAGCCCGCGACCGGACCGGCCCCGCCGTTCAGCTGCAGGGTTGCGATCCAGTCCGGGCTCACCGGCAACGAGTTGCCGGAGTGGTCGATGACCTCCCCCGCGAAGCCGAACTCGGTGAAGTCGACGATGGTGTTGTCGGAGCGCGCCACCGAGAGCCGGCCGCCCCACCGTTCGATGGGCGTCCACTCGAGGTCGAGCTCGGCGCCCCGGTGCTCGGTCACCGCGCCGTTGGCGGTCACCGGGTCGCCGTTGTTGTCGAGGCCCCCGGCCCACACGATGGCGTTTGAAAAATCGAGGTAGTAGAGATTGAGGCTCGCCGTGCCGGTCGCCCAGCGGTAGCTCGCGCCGAGCTCGTAGTCAATCAGCTCCTCGGGATCGAGGTTCTGCGGCGGCGGGGACCAGTAGCTCTGGGGGTCGTAGATGTCGCGGAAGGCCGGCTCGCGGCCGCCGCGCGAGACGTTGGCGTAGACGCTCCAACCCGCGGCGGGTCGGAAGTTCAGTCCGAGCCGGGGCAACAGGTACCGGTAGGACGTCGTGAACTCGACGCCGTTGATGCGATCGTCGGACATGTCGTAGCGGTGGGAGGTCCAGGTCAGGCCGGCGAGCAGGCTGAAGCGGTCGTTGAACTGCCACGTCTCCTGGACGAACGGCTGCACGGTCGTCTTGTCGAGCACATAGTCGTAGTAGCGGTGGTCGGGCTCGAGATCCGGAGGGTAGTACCGGGCCCACTGCACGAAGCCGAAGTGGCGGCCGCTGTGGAGGCGGATCGCCGCGCCCGCCTGCAGCGAGCCGCGGCCGCCGCCGTGGCGCCACTCGAGGTTGGGGATCCAGCCGCCGTCCCACTCGTCGACCTCGCGGCGCCGCACCAGGTCGGTGGTGTCGACGGTCCCGCCGTCCGGTCCGGGAAACGGCTCGAGGCCGTACTCCGGAAACCAGCGGTCCTCCTTGAACTGCTGGAAGGCGCCGTCGCCGCTGAAGTAGAAGAAGGTGTTGCGGAAGGTCAGCCCGGGGTTCATCCGCCAGGTGTGGATGACCTGGTAGTGGGGCTGGAAGAACTCGTCGATCTCGTTCGCGTACTGGAGAGGGTTGTGGCGGCGGTCGCGGCGGACGTCGCCGCTGATCTCTCCGTCGAGGTAGGCGCGCGGCACGCCTTCGAACGCGAGGTGGGTCTCTTCGGGCCCGCCGAAGAGGTTGATCTGCAGGGTCGAGCGCTCGCCGTGGCGCACCACCGAGGCGAAGTAGTTCCACATCTCGGCCCACGACTGATCGCGGTAGCCGTCCGAGGAGACCTTCGAGTAGCGGAAGCTCGCCGCCCAGCGGTCGTCGAGCAGGCCGGTGTCGAAGGCGAGGCTGAGGCGCGATGTGCCGTACGAGCCGCCGAGTGTGACCAGCCGCAGGCGCCGCACGGCGGCCGGCTGGGCAGTCCGGATGTCGATCGAGCCGCCGATCGCACTGCCTCCATACAGGTTGGTGCCGACCCCGCGCTGGACCTGGATGTCCTCGGTGGTTGCGAGGAAGTCGGCGAGGTCGATGAAGAACAGACCGTGGGAGTGGGCGTCGTTGAGGGGCACGCCGTTGAGGCTGACGGCGGTCCGGCGCATGTCGAAGGAGCGCAGGAAGAAGTACGAGTAGCCGATGCCGTTGCCGGAGTCGTTGTAGGCGTAGAAACCGGGCACCGGCTCGAGGAAGATCGGCACGTCCTGCGCCCAGTAGCGGCGCTCGATCTCGTCGCGGCCCACGTTGCTGACCGTGACCGGGGTCTCGCCGGCCGCGGCCCGGAGGCCGGTCACCTGCAGCTCGCCGCTGAACAGGGGCTGCAGCTCGAGGGACAGGGGACGGGCGGCGTCGAAGTCCTCGAGGGCGATCTCGAGGGGCTGGTACCCGTTTCGTGCGGCCCGTACGTCGAGCCGCCGGGGGGCCGGATCCGGCAGGCCGAAGCTGAATCTCCCGCTCTCGTCGCTTGATGTGCTGAGATCGATCCCGGTGCCCGTCGCCTGCAGCTCGACGCCCGCTATCGGGTGCCGGGAGACGGCGTCGATGACGACACCGTTCAGCTCCGCCGCCGTCGCGGCCGTGCCCACCAGCCCCAGAATCAGGGCCAGACTGAATGTTCTCATCGTGCTCATACCGCAGCTCCCATCTTGATTCCGGATGATCGGCTGCGATGGGGTGGAGGCCCGCTCCGGATGCGCTGCGGCACGAGGGGTGGGCGTCTCCTGTTCCCTCCGCCGGTATGATCCGGATCAGGTTCGAGGGGTGTGCTCTCAGCCCCACCAACGGCGGGGCACCCCCACGGAAACGCTTAGCAGACTGTCACAGACCTGCGAGGAGTATGGTGCGCGGAAGCAGGCGTGTCAAACTCTGCCAATTTCAACCTCATTTTTTGACCTCGGGTTTTTCCGTTTGGTGGCCTCAGGGTTGGAGGCGCTTACAGGAAAAACCCGAGGTCAAAAAATGAACAGTTGAGGGCTAGAGACTGCTGGCTCGCTTGGATGGGGGGAAAATCAGGGCGCCGAGAGTGCGGAGGAGCACCATGAGGTACATGGCGGGGCCGTGGTGCCTGAGGGAGTAGAGGTCGAACTCGAGCTTGACGAGGTGCTCCTCGGTCTCGGCGCAGTAGGGAAACTGCACCTGGGCCCACCCGGTGAGCCCGGGCCGCACCGAGTAGCGGAAGGCGTAGAAGGGGATCTCCCGTTCCAGCTGCTGCGCGAGCTCCGGGCGCTCGGGGCGTGGTCCGACGAGGCTCATCTCGCCGCGCAGGACGTTGACGAGCTGCGGCAGCTCGTCGATGCGCCACCGCCGCAGCAGCCGGCCGACGGCGAGCACCCGGGCGTCGTTGTCGTTCGAGAAACGCGGACCGTCCTTCTCGGCGGTACGGCGCATGGTGCGCAGCTTGAAGAGGGTGAAAGGCCTCCCGAAACGCCCGAGGCGGGTCTGGCGGTAGAGGACCGGAGGCCCGTCGGTGAGGAGGATCGCAACCGCGGCGACGAGCAGGAGCGGGGAGCTCAGTACCAGCAGCACGGTGGCCGCGAAGACGTCGAGGAACCGTTGCACGTTGTGGAAGGTCGTGGTCGCCAGTGAGGCGAAGTCCCCGGTGGCGATGAACCACCGCGAGTCGACTTGACGTACCGGGATGCGGCCGGTCAGCGCCGCGAAGGCACCCGCCGAGTCGACGACGGTGGTGCCGCGGAAGTTGAGGGCCGCGAGACGGTCGGCGGTCGGCTCGTCGGCGAGTTGGGCCACGATGACGAGATCGGCGTCG
>DATIVB010000084.1:0-3276 GCA_035466375.1 Chondromyces sp. | reverse complement strand
CTGATACGTCCTCGCCGTCACATCCCCTCCGCGCCCCGTCCAGTCGGTGTGGAAGAACTCGCCCCGCGGCCGGTCGACCCGCTCGTAGGTGTGGGCGCCGAAGTAGTCGCGCTGCGCCTGCAACAGGTTGGCCGGCAGCCTGCCGCTGCGGTAGCCGTCGAAGAAGGAGAGCGCGCTCGCGAGCGCCGGCACCGGGATGCCCAGCGCCACCGCCTTCGCCACCACCCGCCGCCAGGCCGCCTGCGCGGCCTGCACCTGGCCGGCGAAGTAGGGGTCGAGGAGGAGGTTCGAGAGCCCGGGATCGCGGTCGAAGGCCTCCTTGATGCGGCCCAGAAAGACCGATCGGATGATGCAGCCGCCGCGCCACATGAGCGCGATGCCGCCGTTGTTCAGCGTCCAACCGTACTCCGCGGCGGCCGCCCGCATCAGCATGTAGCCCTGCGCGTAGGACACGATCTTGGCCGCGTACAGCGCCTGCCTGAGATCGTCCACGAACGCGTCCTGGTCACCGGCAAAGGTGGTATCCGGTCCGCGCAGGACCTTCGCGGCCGCCACCCGCTCGTCCTTGAGCGCGGACAGGAAGCGAGCCAGGACCGCCTCGGCGATGAGGGTCAGAGGGATGCCCATGTCGAGCGCCGACACCGCCGTCCACTTGCCGGTGCCCTTCTGTCCGGCGCTGTCGAGGATCTTCTCGAGCACCGGCTCGCCGTGCTCGTCGCGGAAGCCGAGGATGTCGCGGCTGATCTCGATCAGGTACGAGTCCAGCTCGCCCCGGTTCCACTCGGTGAAGACCTCGTGCATGCGGTCGTGGTCGAGGCCGAGCCCCTCCTTCATGAGGTGGTAGGCCTCACAGATGAGCTGCATGTCTCCGTACTCGATGCCGTTGTGGACCATCTTGACGAAGTGGCCGGCGCCGTTTGAGCCCACCCAGTCGCAGCACGGGCTGCCGTCCTCGACCCTGGCCGCGATCGCCTGGAAGATCGGCTTGACGTGCGGCCAGGCGGCGGGCGAGCCCCCGGGCATGATGGACGGGCCGCGGCGTGCCCCCTCCTCGCCGCCCGACACCCCGGTGCCGATGTAGAGGAGCCCTGCAGACTCGACCTTCGCGACGCGCCGCATGGTGTCGTTGTAGTTTGAGTTGCCGCCGTCGATGATGATGTCGCCGGCCTCGAGCAGCGGGATGAGCCGCTCGATGAAATCGTCCACCGGACGCCCCGCCTTGACCAGCAGCATCACCCGGCGCGGTCTCTCGAGCGCCCCGACCAGCTCCTCGAGCGAGTGCGCGCCGACGATCCCGGTCCCTTTGGCGCCGCCCGCGAGGAACTCGTCCACCACCCCGGTGGTACGGTTGAACACCGCCACCTTGAAGCCGTGGTCGTTCATGTTGAGCACCAGGTTCTGGCCCATCACCGCGAGCCCGATGAGGCCGATGTCCGCCTTCTCCGTCATGAGCCCTCCTCCGTCGTCCTCTCGCCCCGCACCCGGTACAGCTGCTCGCCCGCCCGGCGCACCAGCAGCACGCCCTCGTCCTCGCGGCCGGCCCACGCCTCGGGGTCCACCGATGCCGGGTCCAGGTAGCCGAGCCCGATCCGCCGGCAGCGTTCCTCCGGAATGCCGGTTGCCAGCGTCACCCGGATGCGCGGCGTCTCCACGCCGTCGACGAAGGTCCCGTCGCCGCGCAGATGGGTGGCGTGCGCCACCACCCCCCACGGCACCTCCTTGAAGCGCTCCCACTGTGCGAGGAAGTAGTCGCGCACGTGGTAGCCGATGGCGTCGATGTGGCGGCCGTGCACGTACGACACCTCGCGGATGTGCGGCGCGTAGATCACCACCTCGCCGCCGTCCGCCACCGCCGGCTCGAGCTTGTACATCCCCTTGGCCCCGGTCCACAGATCGTCGTAGATCTCGGGCATCACCGACAGCACCCGCTCGAAGGGCCGCTCGACCCACACGATGTCGAGCTCGGCCGACAGCGCCGCCGCCGCCCGCCAGGCCTTCTCCATCGAGCCGACGTACACCCCGTGCAGGGTCTCGCCGTGCAGCACCATCGCGATCAGGCTGCGCGGCGTCGCGATCATCCCGGCGGCGCGGTCGATCAGCCGCCGCACCGGAGTGTCGGGCACACCGATGATGCGGCGGCTGGTCATCAGGGCGCCGACCCAGTGGGTGACGTCGATGATCTCCTGCCCGGCGACCCCCGGTACGAAGTACTTGTTGCCGCCCGAAAACCCGGCCACCTCGTGCGGGAACACCGGCCCGCAGACGACGATGTGGTCGTAGGGCCCCTCGCCGCCGGGCGCGCCCAGCAAACGGTTGAGCCGCACCGGGATTTCGACCGCCAGCTGGCCCCCGGTCGCCGCCGCCACCTCGTCGGCCCCGATCATCCCCAGATCGACGAAGGTCTCAGGGCTCTCCCAGCGGTGGTTGAAAATGCGCGACGCGCCCGCGCGGCCGTCGGTGACCGGAACGCCGAGCAGCCGCGAGCGCGCGGCGTCGTCCATCGGCGGGTGGGTCCCGAGCGCGATCAGGAAGTCGAGCCGCTCGGCCTCGGGGCCCAGCAGCTCGGTGAGGAGCCTGAACATCATCGGCATCGGGGCGGTCCGCGTGCCGTCCGGGATCACCACCAGCACCCGGGCGCCGCCGAGCTCGAGCCGCGCGAGCCCGTTGCCGAGCAGGCTGCGCACCTCGCCTTCGGACAGGCCGCGGGACGCGTCCTCGGCGCTCACCACTCCGGGCAGGCTCATCGGCATTCCCCTTCCGCCCCGCTCACACGCCGCTGAACGCGGAGAAGCCGCCGTCGACCGGCACGACGATCCCGGTCACGAAGGACGACGCCGGCGACAGCAGCCACAGTGCCGCACCGATCAGGTCCTCGGGCGCGCCGAAGCGCCCCATCGGGGTGTGGGCGAGGATCGTCCGGCCGCGGGCCGTCAGCTCGCCCGTGGTCTCGTCGATGAGCAGGAAACGGTTCTGATCGGTGAGGAAGAAGCCCGGCGCGAGGGCGTTGACCCGGATCTCGGGCGAGTGCTCCTGCGCCATGTGCACCGCCAGCCACTGGGTGAAGTTGCTGACCGCCGCCTTGGCCGCCGAGTAGGCGGGGATCCTGGTCAGGGGGCGGAACGCATTCATCGACGAGATGTTGAGGATGACGCCCCGGCCGGCCTCCGCCATCGAGCGGCCGAAGACCTGGCAGGGAAGGATCGTGCCCAGCAGGTTGAGCTCGCCGACGAAGCGCAGGGCGTCCGCCGGCAGGTCGAAGAAGCCGAGGTCGCTCGA
>DATIVB010000083.1:0-4646 GCA_035466375.1 Chondromyces sp. | reverse complement strand
CTGCCCGTGGGCCTCGCCGACCGCAGTGAGCGGCTCACCGAGCTCAAACGACGCATGGACGCCATCAAGAGATCCTCCGAGCCGATGGTGATCTACGGCCTCCTCAACGCGGTCGGCTTGACGGGCCCGCGGATCGAGAGCATGGTCCTGCAGCTCTTCGGCTCCAAGGCGACGGCGGTGATGACCAACGTGCCCGGGCCGCGCGAGGAGCTCTACATGGCCGGCAAGGCGATGCGCTCGATGATGTTCTGGGTCCCGCAGTCGGCCCGCCTCGGCCTCGGGGTCAGCATCCTCAGCTACGCCGGCCAGGTCCGCTTGGGCGTCGCCACGGACTCGGGCCTGGTGCCGGACCCGCAGTCGATCATCGAGACCTTCCAGGAGGAGATGGCGGCGATGATGGAGGAGCAGCATCGTTAGAACGTTGCAACGTTCAAACGTTGAAACGTTTAACGATTCATCGCATGCGCGTCCCCGAACGCGAGCCGGCGCTGGCCCGATTCGTGAGCGAGGAGCCACCGCTTGCGCCACAGGCCGCCGGCGTAGCCGGTGAGGTCGCCGGCGGCGCCGACCACGCGGTGGCATGGCACGACGACGGCGATGGGATTGCGGGCATTGGCCGCCCCGACCGCCCGGCTGAGGCCGGCGTCGCCGAGCCGCTGTGCGATGGCGCCGTAGCTCTCGGTCGCGCCGAACGGGATCCGCACCAGCTCGGCCCACACCCGGCGCTCGAACTCGCTCCCTCCCGGGGCGAGCGGGAGGTCGAAGTCCCGCCGCGAGCCCGCGAAGTACTCCTCGATCTGCCGGACGGCCTCCGCCGCCGGCCCGGGCTCGCCGCCTCCCGCGAGCTCGTCGTCGACGAAGACCACCGCCACCACCGCGCCGTGCGCGTCGACCGTTACGCGCACGCCACCGATGGGCGACGGGATCTGAGCCTGCGGCATGCGGAGGAGCCTACCCCGTCACGGGACGCAACACCACCGGCGGCTCCGCACGGAGAGCCCGCCGGGCTTCTCTGAAGGTCGAAACCGGCTGCTGGCGGCGTCATGTGAACCACAGAGGCACGGAGGGCACAGAGAGGACACGGAGCCGCCCGCCCACCCAGAACCACGAAGACACCAAGACACGAAGAAATCACGAAGCCCGCCCACCCGCCCTATTGAACGCAAAGGCGCAAAGGCGCAAAGGGGCTGGTGCGGCGCATGGGCGTTCTTGGGCGGGTGTGTGAACCGTGCAACGTTCGAACGTTTGAACGTTTCAACGATGGCGCGGCCGCGCCGTACAATGTGACGGTGGCGACGACCTTCACCACCGCCTGCCCGCGCAACTGCTACTCCACCTGCGGCATGCGGGTGGTGGTCGAGGCCGGGCGGCTGCGCGCCATCGAGGCCCACCCGGGAAACCTCGCGACCTCGGAGGGGGTCTGCCTCAAGGGGCTCGCCTACCTCGAGCGGGTGAACGACCCGGACCGCCTGCTGTACCCGCTGCAGCGCACCTCCGTCGGGCGCTTCGAGCGGGTGTCCTGGGACGACGCCTTCGGCCGCATCGCGGCCGAGCTCGAGGCGGTGCGCGAACGGTACGGGCCGCGCGCCGTGCTCTTCTACCAGGGAAGCGGCACCAAGGGCCTGATGAACCGCGTCGCGTTGGAGTTCTGGAGGCTTTACGGCGGCTGCACCACGACCTACGGCGATCTCTGCTGGCCGGCGGGGCTCGAGGCGACGCGCCTCAGCCTCGGCGACAACCGCCACAACGCGCCCTGGGACCTCGTCAACGCACGGCTCATCATCTTCTGGGGCAAGAACCCGGCCGAGACCAACATCCACCAGATGCGCTTCGTCGAGCAGGCCGTCGACCGCGGCGCCCGGGTCGTCGTGATCGACCCGCGTCGCACCCAGTCCGCGGAGGGCGCGGAGCTGCTAGTCCAGGTCCGGCCGGGGACCGACGGGGCGCTCGCGCTGTCGATCGCGCACCTCCTGATCGAACAGAACCGCGTCGATCACTCCTTCATCGCGCAGCACGTCCACGGCTACCAAGATTTCGCGGCCATGGTCCACGAATGGCCCCCGGAGCGGACCGCCGGGATCACCGGCGTCCCCGAGCCGGTCATCAGAGACCTGGCGGAGCTGATCGGGTCGATCGCGCCGCTCACCATCTGTGCGGGCTTCGGCATGCAGCGCTACACCAACTCGGCGCAGACCATGCGCGCCCTGATCGCCCTGCTCGCGCTCACCGGCAACCTCGGCCGGCCCGGCGCAGGTTGGGTCTACGCCAACCTTCAGAGCCACATCTTCGACGCGGTGCGGGACCCGCTCGCCCTCTACCCGCCAGAAGCCGACACCGATCCGGTGCGGGTGACGGTGTCCACCGCCCGCCTCGGCCCGGCGATGCTCGAGCAGCGCGACCCGCCGCTGAAGGCGGCGTGGGTGGAGCGCGGCAACCCCGCGACCCAGAACCCGCAGACCGGGGCCGTGCTCGAGGCCTTCCGGACGCTCGACTTCCGGGTGGTCGTCGACCAGTTCCTCACCGACACCGCGCGCGAGGCCGACCTCGTGCTGCCCGCCAAGACCATGTTCGAGCAGACCGACGTCATCAACGCCTACTGGCACCCCTACATCCAGATCAAGGACAAGCTCCTCGAACCGCCCGGCGAGGTCAAGCCCGAGTCCGAGATCTACTGGGAGCTCGCGCACCGGCTCGGTGTTCCGCAGGACGCGATCGCCGCCCGGCTGCCCGCGCCTTCCGACGCGGCGGTCGAGGCGTGGCTCGAGGAGCGGCTGCGGCCGTTTCCAGAGCTCAGCCTGGCGCGGCTTCGCGAGGGGCCGGTGCTGGCCCCGGGGGTGGAGGAGGTGGCGTGGTCGGACCTCCGATTCCCCACCTCGTCGGGGAGGATCGAGCTCGCGTCGGAGGAAGCGGCGGTCCGCTGGGGCGCCCACCCGCTGCCGGTGTACGCCCCTCCGGAGGAGTCCGCCGCCAACGGGACTGAAGCGCGCTTCCCGCTCCACCTCCTCACCCCCAACACCAAGAACCGCATCCACTCGCAGTTCGGCAACCTGCCGTCCATCCGAACCCTGGACCCCCGGCCCGTGCTGCAGCTCAGCCCGCTCGACGCCGGTGTCCGCGGCATCGCCGACGGCGACCGCGTGCGCGTGTTCAACGACCGCGGCAGTCTCGAGCTCGAGGCCGTCATCGACCACAGCCTGCGCCCGGGCTGCGTGGTGACCCATAACGGCTGGTGGCGCTCGGAGGGCGGCGGCATCAACCTGCTGTCGGCCGCCCGCGAGACCGACATGGGCCACGGTGCCGCCTTCCACGACAACGCCGTCGAAGTGGAACGCCTCCCGTGAGCCAGCTCGGCTTCGTCCTCGACCTCGACCGCTGCACCGGCTGCGCCGCCTGCATTCTCGCCTGCCATAACGAGAACGCACCCTCCCCCGGCATTGCCTGGCGGCACGTCGTGACCTTCAACCATTCGCGGCTTCCGACGACTCCGGTCTTCCACTACTCCCTGGCGTGCAACCACTGCCTCGAGCCGGCGTGCCTCGCGGGCTGCCCCGCCGCCGCCTATGCCAAGGACCCGGCCACCGGGGCCGTGGCTCTCGACCCGGCGCGCTGCATGGGCTGCCGCTACTGCGCTTGGGTCTGCCCCTACGAATCCCCCCGCTACGCGCCGTCTCGAGGCGTCATGGAGAAGTGCACCCTCTGCGACCACCGGCTCGCCGACGGCCTCGAGCCGGCCTGCGTCACGGCCTGCCCGATCGACGCCCTCGGCCTCGAGGAGGCCGCGGACCCGGCCGTCGTCGTCCGCGCGGGCTTCCCCGACACCGGGTTGCGGCCGGCGATCCGGATCCTCGGCTCGCGGCGCTCGGCACCGCCCACGATGACGGCGGCGCCCCACGCCGTGCCGCCCACAACCGCGCCGAGACCCCTTCGCTGGAAGGCCCTCCGCGGCGAGTGGTCGCTGTGGTTCTTCAGCTCGGTCCTCGCCCTGATGGTGGCCTGGTGGACGGCGGCGGCCGCGGTCGGCATTCCGGTGAGCCCTCTCGCATTCTCAGGTCTTGGGCTGGCGGCGCTCGGTGCGAGCGCCCTCCACCTCGGACGGCCGGCGCGCGCCTGGCGCGGCCTGACGAACTGGCGCACCTCGTGGATCAGCCGCGAGGCGGTGCTGGTCACGTTGTTCCTCGCAGCGGGCTGCGCCGTGTTGGTCGCCGGCGTATCGAGCGCGCTTGCAATGTGGACGGTGGCCGCCGTCGGCTTCGCCGCCCTCCTCGCCATGGACATGGTGTACCGGGTCCGCGGCCAGAGCACCCCCGCCGTCCCGCACAGCGCCATGGCCACCGTCACCGCCGCCTTCTACCTCGGACTGTTGCTGACCTCCCCGGCCCTCGCGGTCCCGGCCGCGGGCCTCAAGCTGGCCCTCCACGTCTTGCGCCGCAGGCGTGCGGCCGGCCCGGCGAGCATCGGGCTCGATGTCGTGCGCCTCGCGGCGCTGATCCTGCCGTGCCTCCTGTTGGTCGGCGGCGGCACTCCACCGTGGCTCCTGTTGGCGCTCGCAGTCCCCGGCGAGCTCCTGGACCGGGCGGAGTTCTACGCCGGCCTCGAGTTTCTAACCCCGCAAATCCAGATCGGGCGGGATCTGTTTCCCTCCGGGA
>DATIVB010000082.1:0-9223 GCA_035466375.1 Chondromyces sp. | reverse complement strand
CCGCCGAGGCGGCCCTCGCGCTCGACGAAGGTGACGAGAAATCCGCCGACCAGCTGGTTGAGCTCCGCCAACCGGTCGAGCACCGAGGCGCCGGTGCGCTCGGTCCAGCCCCGCACCACGACCTCGCCGTCGACCCCGTCGAGGGCGGCGATCACCCGCTCGCGCGGCAGCTCGGTGAGCACCTCCGGGGTCGCAGCGGTGCCGAGAATGACCTTGCGGGCGCCAGCGTCGAGCCACTCGAGGGCTGCATCGACCGTGCGGATGCCGCCGCCGACGCGGCACGGGTAACGCCGCACCAGATCGAGCATGACATCGCGGTTGGAGCCGCGACCGAGGGCCGCATCGAGGTCGATGACGGCGAGCTCGCCGACCACTGCGAAGCGCTCGGCCACCGCCAGGGGGTCGCCGGCGTCGAGCGCCTTCTCGCGGCCGCCCACCAGCTGCACCGCCTGGCCGTCCATGAGATCGATCGATGGAACGATCATCGCCGCACCTCCACTCCGAGAGCCGTGAGTACTTCTTTGAGATCGGCGACCGTGGTGTGGCCGTCGTGGAGGATCGATGCGGCGAGCACCGCATCGGCGCCGGCGGCCAGGGCCGCGGCCATGTGGGCGGGGCCGGAGGCGCCCCCGGAGGCGATGATCGGCACCGGCACCACCGCGCGGACGGCGGCGATCAGCTCGAGGTCGTAGCCGTCGCCGGTGCCGTCGCGGTCCCACGAGGTCAGGAGGATTTCGCCCGCGCCCCGATCGACCGCCTCGCGGGCCCACATCGCGGCGTCGAGCCCGGTGCGCTCGCGGCCGGAGCGGATGACCGTCTCCCAGCCGCCCGAGGTCCGAGCCGCGTCGAGGGCGAGGATGGTGCACTGGCGGCCGAAGATCCGCGCCATGTCGTCGAGCAGCCCGGGCCGCGTCACGGCGGCGGTGTTGACCGCCACCTTGTCGGCGCCGGCCTCGAGCAGGATCTCGGCATCGCGGGCTTCCCGCACGCCGCCGCCGACGGTGAGCGGCAGCGGCAGCACGCGGCGCACCGCCCGCACCACCTCGAGGGCGTTGCCGCGGTCCTCCGGGGTGGCGGAGACATCGAGCAGAACCAGCTCGTCGGCACCCTGTCGGACGTAGGCCTCGGCCCGTTCCACCGGGTCGCCGGCGTCGCGGAGTCCCTGGAAACGGATGCCCTTGACGACCCGGCCCCCCTTGACGTCGAGACACGGGATCACGCGCGGCAGCAGCATCACACCACCCCCGCCGCGGCGGCGAGCCAGCGTTCGATCAGGGCCTGGCCCCAGGCGCCGGAGAGCTCGGGGTGGAACTGGCACGCCAGCACCGGTCCGCGCTCGATGGCCGCCACGAAGGAGCCGCCGTGATCGGTGGTCGCGCCGGTCCACCCGGTCGGCACCTCGTCGAGCTTGTAGGAGTTGGCGAAGTAGGCGGCGCCGTTCTCGAGCAGCGAGCACCCGTCGCCGGCGGTGACCCTGTTCCACCCGAGATGGGGCACCCGCAGGCCGTCGCGAAAGGCGGTGGCCGTGGCGGGCACCACGCCCAGGCCCAGGGCCCCGGGGCTCTCCTCGCTCGCGGCGGCCAGCAACTGCAGCCCGAGGCAGATGGCCAGGGTCGGCCGGCCGGCCGCGATCCGCCGGGTCAAGGGATCGCGCAGCCCGAGCTCGTCGAGCCGCGCAGCCACCGGTCCGAAGGCCCCGACCCCCGGCAGCACGACGAGGTCCGCGCCCTCGGCGTCGGCGGGGTCCTCGGAGAACCTGACGGTGCTTCCGGCCCGCTCGAGGGCGGCGCCCACCGATGCCAGGTTGGCCGTGCCGGTGCGGATCACCACGACCTCGGTCACGAACCACCACCCAGCGTGCCCTTGGTGCTGCGGATGCCGCCCGCGGCCGGGGCCGCGGCCTGGCGGAGGGCGAGGGCGGTCGCCTTGAACGCGGCCTCGGCGCGGTGGTGGTCGTTGTCGCCGCGGAGGACGTCGACGTGGAGGGCACAACGCGCCGCCATCGCGAGTGATTGCAGGACGTGGCCGACGTTCTCGCAGGCCAGACCGCCCAGCATTTCACGCCGGAGCCCGAGGTCCACCTGCGGCCAGGGGCGGCCCGAGAGATCGATCACGCACCGCGCCAGCGCCTCGTCGAGCGGCGCGAAGGCGCTGCCGAATCGGGCGATGCCGGCCCGGTCCCCGAGGGCCGTGTCGATGGCCTCGCCGAGGGCGAGCGCGCAGTCCTCGGCGGTGTGGTGGTCGTCCACCTCGAGGTCGCCCGAGCACTCGAGCTCGAGGTCCCAGCCGGCGTGGAAGGCGAGGGCGGTGAGAAGGTGGTCGAGGAAGCCGATGCCGGTGGCGATCGCGACCTCGCCGGCGCCGTCGAGATCCAGGCGGCAGGAGATGCGGGTTTCGCGGGTGGTGCGTTCGACGGCGGCGGTGCGGGGCGTCGTGGTCATGGCAGGAACTCCAGGATCTTCCGGGTGTCGGACAGCACGGCGGCGGCGCCGGCACGGCGGAGGGAGGCGGTGGTCGATTCGGGATCATCGCCGGGCGCGACGACCCCGATCGGGAGAACTCCCGCGCCGCGGGCGGCGCGCAGGTCGTCGGGGGTGTCGCCGACCATCCACGCGGTCGCGACCCCGAGGCGCTCGAGGGCGAGCCGCACCGGCGCCGGGTCGGGCTTGATCGGCGCGTCCTCCATCGTGACCACGGTCCGGAAACAGTCGGCGATGCCGCGCTCGTCAAGGAAGCGATCGGCATCGGCGCGCGGCCTTCCGGTCACCACCGCCAGCGGCCGGCGCTCGCCGAGTGCGAGCAGTTCGGCGCGATCGAGGAGCAGCCGTTCGGTGCGGCGGAGACCGGGCTCGGCCTCGGTGCCCTGGTAGATCTCCTCGAAGCGCCTCTTCACCTCGGCGAGCGGGCGCTCGACCCCGCGTTCGGCCATCAGCCGGCGGGTGAGCACCCAACAGTCGTTGGCGTTGCCCTCGGCCGTCGCCGCCTCGATGTCCTGGATCGTGATCTCCACGCCGAAGGCGGCCGCCGCCCGCAGGGTGGCCTCGCGGTAGGAGCCCGACACGTCGGCCAGCACCCCGTCCATGTCGAAGATCAACGCCTCCGGGGAGAGCACCGTGGAAAGGGCATGGGCGAGGCGGGCGAAGCTGTCCGCATCGCCGGGCAGGGTGATGCGCAGCCAGCCGTCCACGCCGGGACGGCCGTGGAAGGCGCGGATCGCGATGCCGAGCGCGTGCAGCGATGTCCATACACGCTGCGCGTCGGCGAAGCGCGCGAAGACGAAGCTGCCGGCCGAGGGCAGGATCTCGGCGCCGAGCTCCTCGAGAAGGTGCGAAAGCTCCCCGCGCTGCCGCCTGATGGCGGCGATTCGCTGCGCGCCCGGTGCGTCGCCGTCGGCCAGCATGACGGCGGCCAGGGCCTGCGAGGGGGTCGACACCGGAAAGGGCAACCCGATGCGGCGCAGCCAGTCCACCACCCGCGGGTCGCCGAGCGCGTAGCCGACGCGCAGCCCGGCGGCGCCCCAGGCCTTGGAGAGGGTCCGCACGACCACCGCGTTCGGGTACTCGAGGGCGAGCGGCGCCAGGTCGTGCTCGGGCTCCGCGAAGTCGACGTAGGCCTGGTCGAGAAGGACCAGGGTCCGAGGCAGGGCCTCCAGGAGGCGCCGCAGCGCCAAGGCCGAGGCGACCGAGCCGGTCGGGTTGTTGGGACTGACGACGCAGACCAGCGCCGGGCTGTCGCCCGCGGCCCGGAGCACCTCCTCGACCGGCAGATCGTCCCGCCACCACGGGACCTCCACCAGCTCGGCCCCGGCGATGCGGATGAAGCGGCGGATCATGCCGTAGCTGGGGGTCGTCATGACGGCCGTGCGGCCGGGCACGCAGACCGCTCGCACGCAGCGCTCCAGGGCGTCGTCGGCACCGCCGGTGACCAGCACCGACTCGACCGCGGTGCCGAGGCGAGCTGCGATGGCGGGCTCCAGCGCTCCGAGCTCGGGGTAGCGGTTGAGCCGCCACCCCACGAGCCCGGCGACTCCGGTGAGGGCGTCCGGCGGCGCCAGCCGCTCGTTGAAGTCGAGCACGAGGTCGATGCCGTCCGCGGGGCGGCCGGTGGTGTAGGCGGCGAGCTCGGCGAGCACCGGCGCCGGCTCGATGAGCAGGGGTCTGTCAGCCATGGCCCACCTCCGGCTCAGGGCACGATCTGGGCGATGCGCGTCACCACCACGTCCTCGCCGCCCGCGGCTTTGAGGCGCGGGATCACGGCCGGCAGGTCGGCGCGCGGCACCGCGGCCTTGACCGCGTAGCCGGCGCCGCCGGCGAGCTGCGACACCGTCGGCTGGCGCATGCAGGGCAGCACGGCGAGCAGCGCCTCGAGGCGCTCGGCGGCGACGTTGACCTCGACCATCACCCGGCGCCGCGCCTCCAGCACCGAGCGCACCAGCAGTACCAGATTGTCGACGACGGCCCGCCGCTCGGGGTGCTCCAGGGCGCGGGGGTTGGCGTAGAGCCGCGTCGACGAAACCATGAGCTCGTCGACGATGCGCAGGCCGTTGGCCTCGAGCGTGGAGCCGGTGGCCGTGTTGTCGACGATGAGGTCGGCGTCCTCGGGCGGGAAAACCTCGGTGGCGCCGTAGGAGCGCACGAAGCGGGCCTGCGGGCAGCGCTCGGCGATCCAGCGGCGGGTGAGGTTCTCGTACTCCGAGGCCACCACCAGCGGGCCCTCCGGCAGGACGCCTTCGGGCGCGAGCTCGAGCGGCGCCGCGGCCACCACCCGCACCGGGTCGAGGCCGGTGTCGGCGAGCTCCACCAGCGAGCCGTCGAGCTCGGCCACCCAGTCGGCGCCGGCGAAGCCGACGTCGCGCGAGCCGGCGTGCAGCATCTCGACGATCGACTGCGGCTTGAGGATCTTGACCTCGCAGCCGTCGAGGCTGATGTGGGGGCGGTAGCTGCGCACCGTCTGCGTGAGGTGCACGCCGGCGTCGGCCAGCAGGCGGGTCACGCCGTCGGACATGCGTCCCTTGGGGACCGCCAGTCTCAGGATCGGTTCGTCGGCTGTTCGGGTCATCTGTCCTCCGTGCCGACCGCGCCGTCGTTTTCAAAAAGAAAAACGCCGGCGGGGCCGGCGTTCGTGGTGTCGGTCGTGAGTGCGCCTACACCGTCACCGGTCCCCTGCGGGAATGGCCGTGATGGTGATGGCGGCAGACGCTCAGGTAACGCACCAACGCAGGCTACCGGAGGTCAAATCGGGATGTCAAGGTTTTGATTCCCGCCAATGACCCGTGCCCGTCTGCGTTTCCGGCTCCGTGCCCGGATTCAGGCTCCGTGACAGCGGCAGATGGCAGTGGCTGCTGCAGGGTCAGTTGCCAGCGTCCGTGGCAGCGTCCGGGGCAGCGAGCAGGCGGCGCGAACGCGGCGTCCACCTCCTGGTCGAGCCGTGACAACACACTGTCGCCCTCCGAGGCGTCAGCGCGAGCCGTCGCAACCACGAAGGCACCAAGGCACGAAGGCGGACACCAAGGGATCTCTTCGTGTTCCTTGGTGAACTTGGTGTCTTCGTGGTTGAGCTGGGGTGGGCGGGCGGAATATCCAAAATCCGAAATCCGAAATCTCCCCGTCACCTCGTGTCAACCCGGAAGGGCCCAACGTTCGGGCGTTCCAACGTTCATCGTGCGAACGGATCGTCGGGATCGGGAACGGGATCGGGAACGGGATCGGGAACGGGATCGGGAACGGGATCGGAAGGGGTGGGTGGAATTCAAAATTCAAAATTGAGAATTCAAAACGCGACGCCCTACTGCTCCATCCTCACCGACACCACCTTCGACACTCCGGCCTCCTCCATGGTGACGCCGTACAGGAGCTCGGCGCGCGCCATGGTGCGGCGGTTGTGGGTCACGAGCACGAACTGGGTGTGCTGGGTCATGGCCTGGACGAGCTCGGCCAGGCGCTCGACGTTGGCGTCGTCGAGCGGGGCGTCGACCTCGTCGAGGATGCAGAAGGGCGAGGGCTTGATGCGGAAGAGGGCGATCAGCAGCGACAGGGCGGTGAGCGCCTTCTCGCCGCCCGACAGCAGCTGCACCGACTGGTTCTTCTTGCCCGGGGGCTGGGCGGTGATGTCGATGCCCGACTCCAGGGGGTCGTCCTCGTCCACCAGGTCGAGGCGGGCGGCGCCGCCGCCGAAGAGGTTGGAGAAGGTTTCGGCGAAGACCGCGTTGACCTGCTCGAAGGTGGCGACGAAGCGCTCCGTGCAGGTGGCGTCGATCTCGCGGATCGTCGTGTCGAGGGCGCGCAGCGCCTCCACCAGGTCCTTGCGCTGGCTGCCGAGAAAGCCCGAGCGCTCCTCGAGCTCGTCGAGCTCCTTGAGCGCCAGCAGGTTGACCGGGCCGAGGCGCTCGATTTTGGCGCGGATGGCCTCGATGGCGGTACGCAGCGCCTCGGGCTCGCCCTCGGGATCCGGCGGCGACCGCAGCAGCTCCTCGATCGCCAGGCCGAGCTCGTCGGCGGCATGCTCGCGCAGCCGCTCCCAGTCGGCCTCGGCGCGGGTCTGCTCGACCTCCACGGCGTGCAGCACGTCGCGCTGCTGCTCGTGGGTCTCGCGCCGCTGGCGGACCTCCTTTTCGAGGGCGCTGACCCGCCCGGCGATGGCTTCGCCCTTCTCCGCCAGCCGCCGCTCGCGTTCCCGGGCGGCGGCGAGCAGGCCCTGCTCCTCGGCGAGCCGCGCGCGCGAGCGCACGACCTCGTCCTCGGTGCCCTTGAGCTCCCCGGTCAGGCGCTCGGCCTCGGCCTGGAGCTCGGCGGCGCGCCGGCCGAGGGCCTCCGCCTCGGCCTCGAGGCGCTCGCACTCGGCGGCCGCCGCGGCGGCCCGCTCCTCGGCCAGGCGCTGCTCGGCGCGCCGCCGGTCGAGCTCGCGCAGGGCTTCGGCAGTCTCCTCGCGGCGCTCGCCGAGGTGGACCGCGGCGTGCTCGACCGCCTGCTCGAGCTCGTGGCCCCGCGCCTCGAGGGCGCCGACCTCGCCGAGGAGCCGGGTGTGCCGTTCGGCGAGCTCCTTGGCCTGCTGCCGGCTGCGCTCCTCCTCCTCGAGCAGGGCGTCGAGCTCGCGCTCCACCCGCCCGAGATCCTGCGCCAACGACTCCTCGACCGCCAGGGCGCGGGCGCGCGCCTGCTCCGCCAGCACGAGGTCCGCATCGAGGCTCGCGAGCTCGCCGGAGCGGTCTTCGAAGCGGGCGGCCACCTCGCGGAGCCGGCCCGAGGCCGACTCGGTGCGGCTCGCGGTGTCCTCGATCTGGGCCTGCAGCTCGTCCTTCTGGCCCCTGAGCTCGAGGGCCCCCGGGTGCCGGCCGCCGGCGGTGGCCGGCTCGAGGACGCGGCCGCGGCGGATGACTCCGTCGCCGCACACGACCACCGCTTCCGGGTGGGCGTCGGCGATGCGGGCGGCGACCTCGGGATCGTCGCACAGCAGGGTCGGGGGCAGGGCGCGGCTGATCCAGCCGCGGTGCTCGGGCGGGATCCCGGCTGCCTCGAGCAGGTCGCGGGCGCCGCCCGGGACCTCGGCGGCGCGCGGCGCCGGCGGGTCGCCGGCGGCGACCAGGCGCATCCGCCCCTCGAGCTCGGCCATGGCCTCGAGCTGGTCGGGGGTCAGACCGCGGCACCGCACCACCGGCAGCTCGAGCCACTCGCGCCAGGCGCGGTCGAGGACCGGCGCCAGCTCCGCCGGCGGGTGCAGGTAGTCGCCGAGCTGGCCGCTGACCGCCTCGGCGGGCATCAGCGCCGCGAGCTGCTCGCCGGTGGCGGCATGGCGGGCGAGCTCCCGCTCGACGCCCTGCAGCCGGTGGCGCAGCTCCCACAGGGTGTGGCCGAGCGACTCGCTCTCGTGCTTGGCCGCATTCGACGCCTCGCGCAGCCGGGTGCGCTCGTCGGCGAGCTCCCGCCGCCGCGCCGCGAGCTCGTCGGCCGCGTGCGCGGCGGCGTGGCTCCGCTCCGAGGCCTCGCGCAGGCCGGTCTCGAGCTCGCCGCGCCGCGCCGCCAGCCGCGTCCGCTCGTGCCCGAGCTGGTCGAGGGCGTAGGTCAGGCGGTCACGGCCGCGCTCGAGGTCGCCGAGCCGGTTGCGGCTGTCGGTGAGGGTCGAGATGGTGCGCAGGAGGTCCTGGCGCTGCTGGCCGCTCGCCTGCTCGGCCTGGTTGAGGCGTTGGCTGGCGCTCTCGTAGGCCTGCTCGGCGGTCGCGACCTCGGCGCGCGCCGCCTCGAGCTTCGACTCGAGCTCCGCGAGGCGCTGCCGGGCGGCGGTGGTCCGCTCGTCGACGCCGCGGCGGCCCGCCCCCACCGTCGCGGTCTCGCCCCGCATCCGATCGAGGGTGGCGCGCAGGTTGTCGAGGAGGTCGGCCGAGCGTTCGAGGAAGGCCTCGAGGCGCTCCCGGGAGCCGAGCAGGGCGGCGACCTCGTCGCGGGCCGCATCGGTGTCTTGGCGCGCGGTCTCGAGATCCTGCCGGGCGCGGCCGAGGTCGGCGTCGCAACCGGCCAGCGCCGCGGCCGCGGCGGCGACCTCGTTCTGGGCCTGCGCGCGGCGCCGTATGACCTCGCCCCGCCGTTCGTTCAGGCCGTGGGCCTCGAGGGTGTAGAGACGCCGCAGGCTCTCCTTGAGCTCGGTCTCCAGGCGCTGGTGCTGCTCCGCCTGCCGGGCCTGGCGCTTGATCTGGCGCAGGCTGCGCTCGACCTCGCCGATCACGTCGTCGAGCCGCAGCAGGTTCTGCCGGGTGTGCTCGAGCTTGAGCTCGGCCTCGTGCTTGCGCGCCTTGTAGCGGGTGATCCCGGCCGCCTCCTCGAGCAGGGCGCGGCGGTCGATGGGCCGCGCCGACAGCACCTGTCCGACCCGGCCCTGCTCGATGATCGAGTAGGCGCGGGTGCTGAGGCCGACCTCGGCGAGCTCGTTGAAGATGTCCTTGAGGCGCACGCTGCGGCCGTTCAGGCGGTACTCCGACGGACCGGCGCGGTACACCCGGCGGCTGATCTCAAGGCGGCCGTCGGTCTTCTGCCAGTGGCCATCGTCCGACTCGAGCACGAGGCTGACCTGGGCCGCGCCGGCCGGCGGCCGGGAGGCGGCGCCGCTGAAGACGACATCGCCCATCTGCTTGAGGCGCATCAGGGTCGGGCTCTGCTCGCCGAGGACCCAGAGGATGGCGTCGACCAGGTTCGACTTGCCGCAGCCGTTGGGTCCGATGATCGCCGACACCCTG
>DATIVB010000081.1:0-3091 GCA_035466375.1 Chondromyces sp. | reverse complement strand
TGGGGTGAGGTCTCGAGTACGTCATATCGTCCACGCCGGGAGGCGTGCCGTCCCGGCTCATCGAACAAAGGAGGTTGCGATGTTCCGCTCGCTCATCACGTCCAATATCACCGTGCTGCTGGCTGTCCTGGCCCTGCTCGGCTGCCAGCCCAGCACCGAGCTCGAACCCATGGAGGAGGCGCCCGATGCCTCCGTCACCGACGACGTGGCAGTCACCCAGATGGCGGGGATCACGATGAAGGTCGACGGCGGCGCCTGGCAGGGGGCCGCCGAGGTCGAGGACCTCGTGACCCCGGTCTGGATCGAGATCACCAACGCCGGCGACGCGCCGCTCTATGTCTCGTACTCGAACTTCAACCTGGTCGGGGCGGTCGAGGAGTACGACGCCCTGCCGGCCTTCGAGTACGAGTGGATCGACGGCGCGCCGGTCCTGGTCACCGGCTACGAACCGGTGGCGGAGCCCGTGTACCCGCTGGTCGACTACTACGTGGCGCCCTACTTCTCGCCCGCCTACCCGGTGGTGGAGCCGTGGGGCGGGGTGCTGGTGTACGACGAGGACTACTACGGACGCTTTGCGACCGTGTGGCGGGAGATGCCGCTGCCGACGGCCGAAATGCAGCGCTCGGCGCTCCCCGAAGGGGTCCTGCCGGCCGGCGTGACGGTCTCCGGCTTCCTTTTCTTCGAAGATGTGGCCGAGGGCGAGGAGAAGGTGAACTTCATGGCGCAGCTCGAGAACGCCGACACCAACGAGCTCATGGGCACCATCAGGATACCGATGGAGCCCGAGATGACGCTCGAGTCCTGAGGATCGGCGCGGCCGCGCGAATCCGCCCCGAGAGAGCTCCGGACCCGGATCCGGAAGGAGAGGAGAGTTGCCAGTGTCCAGACAACTTCATCGAGTGGGCCGCCTTCTGAACGCGGCCGCGAGGTCTCCGTTCGCCGCCGTGGTGCTCGTCCTGGCCCTCGGCGCGGCGCCTCTCGCGGCGCAGCAGGTGATCGAGGACGCCGACATCACGCGCGCCGTCGAGGACGAGCTGTGGATCGACCAGATGGTGGACGCCAACGGGATCGACGTGTCCACCAGCGAGGGGATCGTCGTCCTGGACGGGAGCGTCGGCACCATCCTGGCCAAGGACCGCGCGGCCCGGATTGCCGAGAGCACGGTCGGAGTGCGGGCGGTCGTCAACCGGATCGAGGTCGAACCGGGCATCCAGCGCGACGACGCCGGGCTCGCCAAGGCCGTTGCGCAGTCACTGCGCGACGACCCCGCCACCGCCCCCTACGATCTCGAGGTGTCCGCCGACAACGGCGTGGTCACGCTCACCGGAACGGTCGCCTCCTGGCAGGCGAGAGATCTCGCCGATACGGTCGCGAGAGGCGTCCGGGGCGTCACCGGCGTCGTCAACCTGCTCCGGGCGGCCGACACCGGCGAGCGGACCGACGCCGAAATCGAGGCCGAGGTCGAGGCGCGCCTGGCCAACGACGTCCGGGTCGACGACTACCTGATCGTCGTCGATGTGGACGACGGGAAGGTGCATCTCAGCGGCACCGTCGGCAGTCTGGCCGAGAAAAACCGGGCCATCAGCATGGGCTGGGTGGCCGGCGTGGATGCGGTGGACGGCGACGCCCTCGAGATCGAGTGGTGGGCGCGCGACAGCATGCGCCGCACGACCTCGTTCGCCGACCGCGGTGACGAGGAGCTGGAGCAAGCGGTCAAGGACGCCTTCCTGTACGACCCCCGCGTGCTGTCCTTCCGTCCCGAGGTTTCGGTCTCCGACGGCGTGGTGACTCTGTCGGGCACGGTCCGTGACCTCGCGGCCAAGCGGGCCGCCGAGGCCGACGCCCGCAACGTGACCGGCGTGTGGCGGGTCAGGAACCACATCAAGGTCCGCCCCCTCGACGTGGACGACGAGAGCATCGAGGCCCGCCTCGCCGACGTCTTCTTCGAGGACCCGATCCTGACGCGGTGGGACATCACCATCGACTCGATGCTCGGCGTGGTCACGCTCACCGGCACCGTCAACACCCCGTATGAGCAGAACCGGGCGGAAAAGCTCGCCGAGCGGATCGATGGCGTGGTCGAGGTCATCAACAGGCTCGATCACCGGTACCGGTGGACGCCCAGACCCGACTGGGAGATCCGGGCCGACATCAAGGACCAGCTGTGGTGGAGCCCGTTCGTCGACGCCTCCGAGGTCATGGTCGAGGTGGATGCGGGCGTGGCGACGCTGAGCGGCGAGGTGGAGACCTGGGGCGAGCGCCAGGCTGCGGAGCAGAAAGCCTTCGAGGCCGGCGCCAGGGCGGTACGCAACGACCTCACCGTGGTGCGCCGACTCTACGGCCCCTACCCGACCTACGACGTCCCGCTGCCGCCCCCGTTCGGTTCTTGACCCGCACCCGGACTTGGGAAACATGACGCCGAGGGGCGGGCCCGGCCAGGGCCCGTCCGCCGCGTGCGTTCGCCGGCGATTCCTCCGACAGGGGCTTCAGCCGCCGCCTTCGCGGCCGCCTTCGTCCCGCCGCTTCTGCTCGGCGACCTCGCGGTCCTGATCGGCCTTCGCCTTCTCGTGGGCCCGGTCGCCGCTGGCGTCCGCCTGCCGGGTGTCGAGCTCCTCGAGGGCGTCGTCGCGCCCGTACAGGATCAGGGTGTCGCCAGCCCGGATCTCGGTGTCCGCCTGAGGCACGCCGACATAGTCGCCGTCGGGGCGGGAGATGCCGAGCACGGTGACGCCCTCGTCGGTGAGCCGGCACTCGCCCAGGCTGCGCTCTGCCAGCCAGTCACCCTCCTCGACCTTCAGCTCGGTGACCGCGTAGTCGCCGGACAGCTTCAGCAGCCCGGCATAGTCGCGCACGTCGAGGTCGGTCCAGCGCCGCGGGCCCCAGCGGATGGCGCGGCGCAGCCCGCGGTGCACCGGCTTGCTGTTGGCGACAGCCCACAGCACGACCACGCCGCCGAGCAGCCACCCGAGCCGGGTCAGCCGTCCGTCGCCGTCTCCGGTGCCGGCGAAGGACAGCACGAGCGAGATGATGATGGTCACCAGGCCGGCGCTGCGGACCACCATCAGCAGCATGACGATCCGGCGCCGCACCG
>DATIVB010000080.1:0-7892 GCA_035466375.1 Chondromyces sp. | reverse complement strand
AACTCAAAACTCAAAACTGCAATCCTGTCTCCATCACCCTGGATTGCCCATCGTAGAATGCCCGCGGGGGTGAGCATGATCCAACGCATCGAGCACGGCGACATCCTGGAGCTTCGTCTCGACCGTTCGCCGGTCAACGCCCTCTCGCCCGAGATGCTGCAGGGGCTCGCGGGCGCGGTGCGAGAGGCGCCCTCCTCCGGCGCCCGGGCGCTGGTGATCTCCGGGCGCGAGGGCATGTTCTCGGCCGGGCTCGATATTCCGCACCTCGTAAGCCTGGACCGCGCCGAGCTCGAGCACGCGGTGGATGGGTTCTTCGGAGCTCTCGAGACGGTGGCGGCGTCGGCGGTTCCCATCGCGGCTGCGATCACCGGCCACAGCCCGGCCGGCGGCGCCGTCGTGGCCATGTGCTGCGACCACCGGGTGATGGCGGAGGGCGCCTTCGGCATCGGCCTCAACGAGGTCCGGATCGGCATTCCAATGCCGGATACCGTGTCCGCGCTGCTGCGGCGCACGGTCGGCGCCCGGCGGGCCGAGGAGCTCTGCGTCACGGGGCGCCTGCTCGGGCCGGCGGAAGCCCTGGCGGTCGGCCTCGTGGACGAGGTCGTACCCTCGGACGCGGTGGTGGCGAGCGCCCTGGCGTGGTGCGAGCAGACGGTGCAATCCCCGCCGGGAGCTCTCGCGGAGACGCGGGCGCGCCTGCGGAAGGACCTGCTGGAGCTCATGCGAAGCCTGCGCGCAGATGACGTGCGGCGTCTGACCGAGAGTTGGTTCGAGCCGGAGCTGCAGCAGGCCCTGCGCAACCTCGTCGCCCGTCTCAAGAACAGGTGATCGAGACAGTCCCGGAGGCGTCGGCGCAGCGTCGAAGCTGCTACAATGCGGCCTCGATCCGGCTGGCCCCTGCAAGACGATGTCCGGCTCCGACGGTCCCGTGGAGGTTGTTGTGAAGATCCCATCGCTGGTGCTCAAACAGCTCTTCACCTACGGCAGCCTCGAGAACACGCCGGAGGGCGTGGCGTTCGGTCTCAAAAACCGGCTGAGCGATGCCGTGGTGACCGGGATCCGCGAGATCGCCATCGACGGCGAGCCCCTGCCGCTGGACGATGTGGTCATCGACCTCGCAGACCAGCGGATCGTGGCCACCGAGGTCAGCCCCGAGAAGCCGATCGCGCTGCCGCTGGCGAAGACCCTCCGGGTGATCTGGACGGGCGCCTCCCTGGAGGTCGGCAAGCACGCTATAGCGCTCGGCATCGAGAGCACGCCCTTCGGCCAGCTGTCGTTTTCGGTCAAGGACGCGATCCGGGAGACGGCGGACGAGCGGGTCGCCGTGCCCTACGACAAGGAGGACGACTACGCCGCCGAGATCATCGCCAAGCGCCAGCAGTTCGCGCGGACGTTTGCCGGTGTCGAGCTGGACCACCTCACGAGGCACTCGTTCGACCCACCCGTGACCCGGGGCAACATCGAGAACTTCGTCGGTGTGGCGCAGGTGCCGGTCGGTCTCGCGGGGCCGATCAGGATCAACGGCGAGCACGCGCAGGGCGACTTCGTGGTGCCCCTGGCAACCACCGAAGGCACCCTGGTCGCGTCGTACAACCGCGGCATCAAGGTGCTCAACCTCTCGGGCGGCGTCACCTGTACGGTGTCGGACGACCGCATGCAGCGGGCGCCGGTCTTCGTCTTCGATTCGGCGCGCGAGGCGCGGGCCTTCCGCGACTGGGTGCACGAGCACATGCCGGAGATCGCCCAGGCGGCCGAGGCCACCTCCAGCGTCGCCAAGCTCCTCGACATCGACATCTTCCTCGCCAGCCGGTTCGCGTACCTGCGCTTCAATTACACGACCGGCGACGCGGCGGGCCAGAACATGGTCGGGCGCGCGACCTTCGCCGCCTGCTCGTGGATGCTCGACTCCATCGACAACGTGCGCGCCTTCTACCTGGAGTCCAATCTCGCCACCGACAAGAAGCACTCGCAGATCAACATCATGCGCACCCGCGGCAAGAGGGTGATCGCAGAGGCGGTGGTCAAGCGCGATGTGCTCGTACAGCACATGCGGGTCGAACCGCAGAGTCTGCAATACCACTCGCAGATCTCGAACGTCGGGGCGTTCCTCTCCGGCGCGAACAACAACGGAGCCCACTCGCCGAACGGCATCACCGCGATGTTCATCGCCACCGGCCAGGATGTGGCCAACGTCGCCGAGTCCTCGTCCGGCATCCTCTACACCGAGCTCACCCCCGAGGGCGATCTCTACATGTCGCTCACGATCCCGTCGCTGATCGTCGCAACCTTCGGCGGCGGCACGGGTCTGCCGACCCAGCGCGAATGTCTGGCCATGATGGGCTGTGTCGGCCGCGGCAAGGTCAAGAAGCTGGCCGAGATCGTCGCCGGCGTCGCGCTGGCGGGTGAGATCTCGCTCGGCTCCGCCATCTCCTCGCTCGACTGGGTGTCCTCGCACGAGAAGTACGGCCGCAACCGGTGATGACGCCGCCGGGGATCCACTGATGCCGGAGACCCCGCCGACGATCCCCGAGACGGAGGAGAGCCGCGCGCCGGAGGCGCGCCGGCGATCCGGGCGCCGGACCTACATCAACATCCCGGGCCTGGCGAGGCGCGGGCGCGCCACGATCCGCCAGGTCCTGGCCCTGCTCCTCGGCGGTTACGTGGCCGCGCTCGAAGCGGCCCGGCAGCGCGGCGGCCGCGGACTTCTGTTCCGTCTCCGGGCCTTGATCGCGTGGGTGTTCCGCAGGTTCCTTGATCCCGAGATCGTCAGCCAGCCCTTCCCGGTCCAGCTCCGGGTGCGCCTGGAAATGCTGGGCCCGACCTACGTCAAGCTCGGCCAGATCCTCAGCCTGCGGCAGGACCTCCTGCCTCAGTCGGTCACCACCGAGCTGATGAACCTGCTCGCCGACCTGCCGCCGGTCGATTTCGAGGAGATCCGCACGGTCGTCGAGGCGGAGCTCGGCCAGCCCCTCGATGCCGTGTTCGCCGAGGTGAATGCGCAGCCGCTCGGCTCGGCGTCGATCGCCCAGAGCCACTGGGCCCGCCTGCCATCGGGCGAGCAGGTGATCCTCAAGGTCGTCAAACCGGGCATCCGCGACCTCCTGTACCGGGACGCCACCCTGCTGCGCTCCACCGGGCGTTTCCTGCAGCTGATCATCCCGCGCTACCAGCCGCGGCGGGTCGTCGACGAGTTCTGCGAGTACACCCTGCGCGAGGTCGAGATGACCTACGAGGCGGAGAACGCGGAGGCCTTCGCCGAGAACTTCAGCGACATGCCCGACGTGGTGTTTCCGCGCATATTCCGCGAGCTCTCGGGCGACAGCGTGCTGTGCATGGAGTACCTCGACGGCATCCGTCCGGATGATCCGCGAGTGCTCTCTCTGCCGATCGAGGAGCGTCGGCGCCTGATTGAAGTCGGGGCGGAAGCCGTACTCCGGATGCTGTACCAGGACGGTTTCTTCCACGCCGACCTCCACCCCGCGAACCTCCTGGTCCTTCCCGGCGTCAAGGTCGGGTTCATCGACCTCGGGATGGTGGGCCAGTTCGACCCGCTGCTGCGCCACAACCTCCTCGAGCTCTTCTACGCCATGGTCATGGAGGACTTCGAGGGCGCGGCCCGCCACCTCGCCGCGGTGTCGCGGACCGAGGAGCGGTCCGACGTGCCAGGCTTCCGGCGTGCGGTCCGCGAGGTCGCCCGGAGATGGCGCCGGCACGCCAAGTTCGCCGAGTTTTCCTTGGCGATGCTGATCCTCGAGTGCATCCAGCTCGGCGCCCGCTACCACCTCTACTTCCCGGTCGACATGGTGCTGATGGTGAAGGCCCTGGTCACCTACGAGGCGGTCGGCTACCTGCTCGACCCCGAGTTCAACGTCGCCCAGGTCTCGGAGCGCTACGTGGGCCGCATCTTCCGCCAGGAGTACTCTCCTTCGAGGCTGTGGAAGGAGATGGTGCGGGTGGCGCCGGACATCGTCGATGCGGTGCTCAAAACGCCGCTGCTGGTCTCCGAGGGTCTGAGCGCTCTCGAGGAGCGGACGCGGAGGCGGCCGCAACGGCCGCTGGCCGGAGTGCGGGCGACGCTCTTCGGGGGCTCGTGCCTGGTCGCCGGGGCGGTCCTGGCCGGTCTCGGCGGCCCCTGGTACCTGGCGGCGGTGCTGCTCATCCTCGGCCTCGTCCTGCCCTTACGGGGCGACAACTGAGCGAGGTCGCGGCTCTGCCTCATTTGTGCCTTATTGTGCCGCGGGATTGCCTCATTCGTCCGTCACGGTGACGCAATCCGGACCGTTAATGGAAGCAGCCGGAGACGGTCCGAGATGGCTTGGCGAATCCGGCGGGTTGTTTCAGGCTGCGGGACGGCAGCATCGTTTCGCAGGGCCGGACGGAGGGCGTCGATGCGAGAGATCGATCATCAGGCCGACGAATCACCGAACTTCATTCTCCTGCCGATGGCGGTCGGGGCGCTGTTCCTCATCGTCCTCGTGGCGGGTGCCCTGCTCGGCTGATTTCCACCGGGGAGCGCCGGTCCCGGCGGCCCCTCAGTCTGCAAAACTGATGACGTAGTTTCCGTCCCGGATCAGCTCGACCGGGTCGCCGGCGGCGCGGTGCAGCACCACCTCGGCCGCCACCACGCGGGGCTGGAGCTCGCGCAGGTAGACGTGGTCCTGGTGGATCACGGCCTCCGGACGGGAGAACTGCCGCGGCCCGACCTGGCCGCCGAAGTGCTCGCTGCGGCCGAACGCGATGTGAAGGCCGAGCTTTTCGTCGAGCAGGACCTCGCCGATCGGCGCCAGCCCGAAATCGCCCAGCACTCCGAGTCCGAGCTCGGCGAGGTTGCCGCGCGCCGGCTCCGCCTCGAGGCGCTTTTGCTCCTCGTCCGACCTCGGCCCGCGGCTCGTGATCCCGGTGGCGCGGTTGGCCGCGATGCGGAACAGCACGACCTCGTCGCCGAGCTGGACCGGCAGGGTGCCGGCCGAGGTGGTCGGGTCGTCCTCAATCTCACCCTCGTAGGGCACGATATAGGCTTCGCCGGACGGCAGGTTGCCCGCGGTCCCGGGGGTGGGCAGCAGCCCGCCCGAGGCGTGCGCCGTGCGGTGGCGCAGGTCGAGGTGGAGCTCGTGGGGAGTGGTCCCGTCCACGAGGAAGCGAAGGTCGGCGCCGACGCAGCCGTCGAGGAGCTCCTTGAGGAACCAGACCCGGCGGTTGATCTCGACGTAATCGAGCCGCAGGGCGGGCACCATGGCCGCCGAAAAGCCGGGCATGGTGGCGGCGCGGAAGCCGAGCCGCGGCGCCAGCACCTTGAGCGGGGCGGTGGTCGAGAACTCGGTCGGCGCCAGCACCAGCTGGTGGGCGGCGAGGACGGACTCCATCGGCTCCTCGAGGCGCCCGCTCATGGCGTCGGCGTGGCCGGGGACCGTCTCTCCTCCGGTCCAACGCCAGGCGGAGGCCGGCAGGTCGGCGTTGTTGGAGTGGACGTTGCGGTAGAGGAAAAGCGCGACCTCGAGCCCGTGCACCGAACGCGCCGCCGCCAGCTCTCGCGCCCAACCCGCGGCCAGCGCCCGCCGCTCGCGCCACTGGGGATTGTCCGGCACCTCGTCGTCGGGCAGGTCCACCAGCACCGCCAGCGCGCGATCCTCCGGCCCGGGCTGGAAGACCCGCCGCACCAACTCCGTCAACTCTTCGGCACTCAGTCGGTCGTCGCTCATGTCCTGCCTCCGCGCCCCATCCTATCGTGCCCCTTCCCATACGCGTCTGCGTCTCCGTGTCCGGCCGCCCGCCGCCGCGGGCAGGACCCGCGGCCACGCGTCCTCGTGCCGACCGATCGCCGAGAAAGGACTCTCGTCGATCGGGCGGCCCTCGGACGCGGCGCGCCTACGGCGCGCGACGGGCTACCCTCCGCGCGGCCCGTCGATGATCGGGTCCGAACCGGGCACATGGGTAACACATAAACCGGGCACATGGGTAACACGGATGTTATGCGGTACGGAGGTGGACCGTGCCGTGGAAGGACACGACGCCCATGCGTGAGAGAGCCGTGTTTATTCGTGCTTGGGAGGCTGAGGTCTTCGACATGAAGGAGCTTTGTGAGCACTTTGGAGTGAGTCGAAAGACTGGCTACAAATGGGTGAATCGGTATCGGGAAGGGGACCTGGAGAGCCTGGCCGACCGAAGCCGCGCCCCTCATGCCTGCCCACACAAGACTCCGGTCGATATCGAAGCCGTCATCATCCGGATGAAGAGAAAGCACAGTCGTTGGGGGCCCAAGAAGATCATTGATGAGCTTCATAGGATCCAGCCTAAAAAGATCTGGCCCGCCGTGAGCACGGCTGGCGCGATTTTGGATCGTGCTGGTTTGGTGAAGAAGCGCAAACCACGTCGTCGATGGCGACATCCGGGACAGCCACCGCTCAAGGCGGATCGGCCGAATGAGCTGATGACCGTCGACTTCAAGGGTGAGTTTCGGCTCGGGGACAAGTCGGTCTGCTATCCCCTCACCATTCAAGACCGTTTCTCCCGCTACGTTTTGACCTGTACAGCCTTGCCATCACCTCGGCTGAATGATGTCCGCAGTGCGATGGAGCAGCTATTCCGCGAGGTGGGTCTACCGGAGCGCATCCGCACGGACAACGGTGAGCCCTTTGCATCGCATGGCATCTCCGGTCTCACCCGGCTGAATGTGTGGTGGATGCGTCTCGGCATCCTTCACGAGCGCATCGACAAGGGCTGTCCGTACCAAAACGGGGCGCACGAGAGGATGCATCAGGAGCTCAAGGCCGAGACGACCCGTCCTCCCGCATACCGCCTCAGCGGGCAGCAGCTTCTGTTTGACGATTTTGTCAGGGAGTACAACGAAGTACGACCACATGAAGGCATTGAACAGCAGCGACCGAACGATCTATGGGCCCCGTCGCCGCGTCGCTACCCAGAACGCCTCGAAGAACCCGAGTACCCAGGACATTTCGAGGTCCGTCGAGTGCGCTCTGGAGGGGAGATGAAATTCAAAGGTGGGATGCAGTTCGTCAGCCAGGCCCTCGCCGGCCAGCTCATCGGGCTCGAGCCACTCGATGACGGCATCTGGTCCGTCGTCTTCGGCAACACATTGCTTGGGCGACTCGATGAGAAACGGCAAAGAATCTTCGGATGAAACTCTTGCACCGCACTGGCCTGTGGAATCTGCGGAAAGCCGCTTCGCCTGCGGCAAGCCACCTTCCCGCAGCTCCCACAGGCTCGACGACGAACCAATCCATGTGTTACCTATGTACCCGGTTTCACTGTTACCCATCTCCTCGGTCGGGCATCGTCCCGCCCCCGCCCCCCGCCCACCCACCCTCGGAAATCCGGACATCCGGCGCCGGGCGCCGGCTCGCCCGGATTTCCGAGAGCCGGAGGTGTTTGAAACCAGGCGCCAGAGTCACCTCCGATCCGGTACGGCATGCTCACACGAGAGATTCTCTTGGCGTCTTGGCGGTGAAAGCCGGGGGCGTGGGTGGAAAATCCGAAATCCGGCACTGCCCGTCAGGAGCGGAATGTGGCCGACGGCCGGGAAGGAAGGGTGGGTGGAGGCGGGCCATCGGCCACCCGCTCATGGCGGGTAGACGCCGCGGCCATAGGCCGCGAGCAAATCCGAAATTCGAAAGGGTCGGGCGGGTGGCCGCCCTCCCCGTGCTATAAGGCACTCGACTGGGGGTGAGGTGATGACCGAGTTCCGCATCGAACATGACCTTCTCGGCGAGAAGCCGGTGCCGGCCGAGGCCTATTACGGCATCCAGACCGTGCGCGCGATCGACAACTTCCACATCACCGGCGTGCCGATCAGCCAGTACCCGGAGCTCATCCGGGCGCTCGCCATGATCAAGCTCGCGGCGGCGCGCGCCAACCACGACTGCGGCAAGCTCGGC
>DATIVB010000079.1:0-1668 GCA_035466375.1 Chondromyces sp. | reverse complement strand
AAGGAGGTCGACCTCTTGATCGAGCACGACGGCCGCCTCCACGGCGTGGAGGTGAAGCTGGGAGCGTCGCCGCGACGCTCGTGGACCCGGACCTTCGCGCCCCTGGACAGACTCGATCTGCCGGTCGCCGAGTGCGCGGTGGTTTCGCTGGCACCGGAGTTGTCGCCGCTCGACGAGACGACCTGGGCGGTGCCGGTCGGACTGATGTGATCCGCTCGAGAGTCAGCGATGGGAATCCCGGTGCACTCGAGCCCGACAAAACGAGCCCCGGCGGTTGCCCGCCGGGGCTCTGTGGTTCGATCCCGGTTTCGGTCAGCGCAGGTCGAAGCGGTCGAGGTTCATGACCTTGTCCCACGCGGCCACGAAGTCGTGCACGAACTTCTCCCTGGCGTCGTCCGAGGCGTAGACCTCGGCCAGCGCCCGCAGCTGGGAGTTGGAGCCGAAGGCGAGGTCGACGCGGGTGCCGGTCCACTTCTTCTTGCCGTTCGCGCGGTCGCGCCCCTCGTAGACGCCCTTGGTCTTGGACTCCTTCCACTCCGTACCCATGTCGAGCAGATTGACGAAGAAGTCGTTCGTGAGCGTCCCGGGCCGGTCGGTGAGGACACCGTGCGTGGATCCCCCGTGGTTGGCGCCGAGGACACGCAGGCCGCCGACGAGCGCCGTCATCTCGGGTGCGGTGAGAGAAAGCAGCTGCGCCCGGTCCACCAGCAGGTGCTCGGCGGGCCGGCTGAAGCCCTTGGCGAGGTAGTTGCGGAAGCCGTCCGCCTTGAGCTCGAGCGGGGCGAAGGCATCGACGTCCGTCTGCTTCTGCGACGAGTCGGTGCGCCCCGGCGTGAAGGGCACCTCGAGCTTGACACCGGCGTCCTTCGCAGCCTGCTCGACGGCCGCGCAGCCGCCGAGAACGATGAGATCGGCGAGCGACACCTTCTTGCCGCCCGACTGCTCGGCGTTGAAGTCGCGCCGGATTTTGTCGAGGCCCTTGAGCACCTTCGCCGTCCGGGCCGGTTCGTTGACCGCCCAGCCCTTCTGCGGGGCGAGGTTGAGGCGCGCGCCGTTGGCGCCGCCGCGCTTGTCGGAATTGCGGAAGGACGACGCCGCGGCCCAAGCGGTGAAGACGAGATCGGAGAGGGGCAGCCCCGAGTCGAGGATCTGCTTCTTGAGCGCGGCGATGTCCTTCTTCCCGATCAGCTTGTGGTTGACCTTCGGGTCCGGGTCCTGCCAGATCAGCTCTTTCTTCGGGACCTCGGGGCCGAGGTATCGCGAGACGGGGCCCATGTCGCGGTGGGTGAGCTTGAACCACGCCTTCGCGAAGGCGTCGGCGAACTCCTTCGGGTTCTTGTGGAAGCGCCGCGAGATCTTGTTGTACTTCGGGTCCATCTTCATCGCCATGTCGGCGGTGGTCATCATGGGCCGGAACTTCTTCGACGGGTCGTGCGCACCGGGGACCATGTCCTTCTCGGCCACGTCCTTGGCGTGCCACTGCCAGTGGCCGCCAGGCCCCTTCACACACTCCCACTCGTAGCCGAAGAGCATGTCGAAGTAGCCCATGTCCCACTTCGTCGGGTTCGGCGTCCACGCCCCCTCGATGCCGCTGGAGATGGTGTCATCCCCCATGCCGCTGCCGAGGCGGTTGTGCCAGCCGAAGCCCTGCGCCTCGATGGGGGCGCC
>DATIVB010000078.1:0-5855 GCA_035466375.1 Chondromyces sp. | reverse complement strand
GCGGGTGGCGTGGACGGTGGCGTCGCCCGAGCTCATCCGCTCGATGGTGCTGATGCGCCAGGGCGAGGACCTCTGCACCTCGACCGTGACCCAGGCCCTGGTCGCCGAGTACTGCGAGCGTGGGCTGCTCGAGCAGCACCTTGGCCTGATCGTCGCCACCTACGCCCGCAAGAGCCGCGCCATGCAGCAGGCCCTGGAGAGGCACCTGCCGCGGGGGGCGGCCCGCTGGCACGAGCCGCAGGGCGGCTTCTTCTTCTGGCTCGAGCTCGCCGCAGGAGACAGCCGCGCGCTGTTCGACCGCGCAGCCGCGGCCGGGGTCGCCTTCGTGCCCGGCAGCGCCTTCTACCCCGGCACCGCCGAGCAACTCGGAGAGCCCCTGTCCGGCGAGCGATTCGCCCGGCTCTGCTTCACCTACGCCGACGAGGCCGCGATCGACGAGGGCTGCCGACGGCTGGGGTCCGTGCTGGCAAGCTGAGATGCAGCTTGCCTCCGGCCGCTGCGCCTTGTTAGAGTTGGCCGTCGCTACGGATTACTGAATGCTCACCGGCCTCGTCAGCCTGCTGCTCGCCGGCGCCATGCTCACGCACCCGGCTGCTTCCCTGCAGGAAATCGACGGCCTGCGGCTGCGCGATCAGTACGGCGTCGAGGACAGCCTGGCCGCGCACCGCGGCCGGGTGGTGGTGGTGATGGTGGTGGAGGCAAGGCGCCTGCGCACTCTCAGGGCCTGGGAGCGCGAGCTGCGTGAGCGCTTCGACGGCATCGAGTTCATCCGCATCGCCGAGGTCCCGGACGACCCTCCTCCCTCCTACGAGCGGGTCGCCGCCAAGCTCGCCGAGCAGGTTCCCGAGGGCGTGTCGGTGCTGATCGACATGGAGCGGCGCTGGGCGACGACGTTCGGACTCGACCCGAGCCGGCCCAACCTGCTGCTGGTCAACTCCGCGGGCGAGCTCGAGGCGGTCTTCGCCGGACGCCACGATCCCGGCCTCGCCGCCGAGGTCGCGGCGCGCCTCGAGGCGCTGGTGGGCTCGTCGTGAAGGTCGTCCTCGCGCTGGTCGGCGGCGGGCTCGCCAACAGCCTCCTCGCCTACCGGCTGCGCGAGCTGCGGCCGGAGCTCGACCTGGTCGTGGTGGAGCGCGGCCCCGCGTTGGGCGGCAATCACACCTGGTCCTTCCACGACTCCGACCTGAGCCCCGCGCAGCGAGCCTGGATGCGCCCGCTGGTCGAGCACTCGTGGCCGCGCCACGAGCTGCGCTTCCCGAACCGCCGGAGGGTCATGGAGAGCGGCTACAACACCGTGTCGTCGGACCAATTGCACCGGGTCGTCGGCGGCGCGCTCGAGGGCCGGCTGCGCCTCGGCGCGGAGGTCGTCGAGATCTCCCCGACCTGCGTCGGGCTCGCCGACGGCACGCGCATCGAAGCAGCGGCGGTGATCGACGGCCGCGGCGACCCCGGCGGCCGCCACCTCGAGGTCGGCTTCCAGAAGTTCGTCGGCCGCTTCGTGCGGCTGGACGAGGCGCACCGGCTCGACGCTCCGATCCTGATGGACGCCACCGTCGCGCAGCGCGACGGCTACCGTTTCGTCTACACCCTCCCCTTCTCCGAGCGCGAGCTCCTGATCGAGGACACCTACTACAGCGACGGCCCGCAGCTCGAGCGCGGGCGGATCCGCTCCGGCATCACGGAGTATGCCGAGAGCAGGGACTGGCGCATCGCGGAAATTACCGGCGAGGAAGAGGGCGTGCTGCCGATCGTGCTCGGCGGCGACATCGAGGCGTTCTGGGCCGAGGGCCCGGCGGGCGTTCCGCGCAGCGGCATGCGGGCCGCGCTCTTCCACCCCACCACCGGATACTCGCTGCCCGAGGCGGTGCGGTTGGCGGACGACATCGCCGGCCTGCCGGACATATCGAGCGCCGCTCTCTTCACATGGACACGGCGCCGCTCGCTGGAGCTTTGGCGACAGTACGCCTTCTACAGGTTCCTCAACCGGATGCTCTTCCGAGCAGCGGTGCCTGTCCGGAGGTACCGGATCTTCGAGCGCTTCTACAGCCTGCCGGAAGGCCTGATCCACCGCTTCTACGCCGGCCGCATAGGATGGATCGACAAGCTGCGGTTGTTGACCGGCCGACCGCCGGTACCGCTCGGCCTCGCCCTGCGGTGCCTGCTCGAGCGAACGACGCCCCCGGCCGGCGCCACCGGCGGACTCAGCAGCGACGAGGAGGCATGATGACGCGACCCACAGCAGCAGTGATCGGCAGCGGTTTCGGCGGCCTGACGCTGGCGGTCCGCCTGCAGGCGGCCGGCATCGACACGACCCTGATCGAGAAACGCGACAAGCCGGGCGGGCGCGCCTATGTCTACGAGGACGCGGGCTACACCTTCGACGGCGGGCCGACCATCATCACCGCCCCGCCGTGCCTCGAGGAGGTGTTCGCGGCGGCGGGCCGCGACATGGCCGACTACGTCACCCTCTTGCCGGTGACGCCGTTCTACCGCCTCTACTGGGAGGACGGATTCAGCTTCGACTACTCCAACGACATGGAAGCCATCACCCGCCAGATCGCGGCCAAGAGCCCGCGCGATGTCGACGGCTACATGCGCTTCCTGCGCTACGCCGAGGACGTCTTCAACGAGGGCTACGTCAAGCTCGCGGCGACGCCTTTCCTCGACTTCTGGAGCATGATCCGGGTGTCGCCGCAGCTGATCCGGCTGCAGAGCTTCCGCAGCGTCTACTCCATCATCTCGCGCTTCATCAAGGACCCCCACCTCCGCCAGGTCTTCAGCTTCCACCCCCTGCTGGTGGGCGGCAACCCCTTCACCTCCTCGTCCATCTACACCCTGATCCACTACCTCGAGCGCAACTGGGGCGTGTTCTACGTCAAGGGCGGCACCGGCGCGCTGGTGTCGGCGCTGGTCAAGCTCTTCGAGGAGCTCGGCGGCACCGTCCGGATCGGCTCGCCCGTCGAACGCATCCACACCGCGAACGGCAGGGTCCGGGGCGTCAACACCGCCGACGGCTGGCACGGTGAGTTCGACGCCGTGGCCTCCAACGCCGATGTCGTTCACACCTACCGCACCCTGCTCGAGGGCGAACCGCACGCCGAGCGCCAGGCTGCCCGCCTGGCCAAGAAGCGGTTCAGCATGTCCCTGTTCGTGGTCTACTTCGGCAGCCGCCGGCGCCACACCCAGATCGCCCACCACGACATCCTCTTCGGGCCCCGCTACCGGGAGCTGCTCGACGACATCTTCGAAAGCGTCGACACCCTGGCGGACGACTTCTCGCTCTACCTGCACGCCCCGACCCTCACCGACCCGTCGGTGGCGCCCCCCGGGTGCGAGGCCTTCTACGTGCTGTCGCCGGTTCCCCACCTCGGCAACGCGCACCTTGACTGGAGCACGGAGGGACCGCGCTACCGCGACCGCATCCTCGAGTACCTCGAGAAGCGCTACCTGCCCGGGCTCGGCGCCGACATCGAGACGGTGCGCATCCTGACGCCGGATGACTTCAAGCACGAGATGAACTCGCACCTCGGCTCCGCCTTCTCGCTCGAGCCGATCCTGGCCCAAAGCGCCTGGTTCCGGGTCCACAACCGCGACGCCCGGATCGGCGGCCTGTACTTCGCAGGTGCCGGCACCCACCCCGGCGCCGGCGTGCCCGGCGTCGTCAACTCGGCCAAGGCCACCGCCGGCCTCATGATTCCGGACCTCCTGGGAGAGAGGAGCTGAGGAGCGAGCGGTGGACGATCTCGTCGAGCGCAGCCGCGCCGTCATCGAGCGGGGATCGAAGAGCTTCGCCGCCGCAGCGCGCCTCTTCGACCCGCAGACCCGGGCCGGCGCCTACCTGCTCTACGCGTGGTGCCGCCACTGTGACGACCGCACCGACGACCAGGAGCTCGGTTTCGACGGGGGGCGGCTGCCACCCTCCGAAGCCCGCGACCGGCTCGCCGAGCTCGAGGAGCAAACCCGGTCCGCGCTGCGGGGCGAGACGTCGGCGGACCCGGTCTTCGCCGGGCTCGCGGCCGTCGTCCGCCGCCACGAGATTCCCGAGCACTTTCCGCTCGAGCACCTCGCGGGCTTCCGCATGGACGTTGAGGGCCGCACCTACCGCACTCTCGACGACACCCTCGAGTACTGTTACCACGTGGCCGGCGTCGTCGGCGTCATGATGGCGCACATCATGGGCGTCCGCGACGAGCCGACCCTCGACCGCGCCGCCGACCTCGGCATCGCCTTCCAGCTCACCAACATCTGCCGCGATGCACTCGAGGACGCCTCGCTCGGCCGGGTCTACCTGCCGGCCGACTGGCTCGCCGGAGCCGGCGTCCCTGTGGACGCCGTGCCCGCACCCGGGCACCGCGACGGACTGGTGGCGGTGGTGCGTCGCGTCCTCGCCGAGGCGGACCGGTACTACGACTCCTCCGCCCTCGGGATCTCCCGCCTGCCCTTCCGCTCGGCGTGGGCGGTGGCCGCGGCGCGCGCGGTCTACCGCGACATCGGCCGTCTGGTCCTGCGGCGCGGGGCGGCGGCCTGGGACGGGCGGGCCGCCACCGGCCGCGGCCGCAAGCTCGCCCTCGTGCTGCTGGCCGGCGGTACGGCGGCCGCGACCCGGCTCGGCAGGAATCCGGAATCGGCGCCCCGCGACGGGCTCTGGACCCGACCCGCGGCGCCCTCGTTTGAAAAAGCTGCACGACCGGGCTGAAGCTTTTGCACGGTCGCGGCCCGAAAAGGACGCCGCACCTGCTCTTTCCGCGGGGCACGTCCGGCACGCAACCTGCATGAGTTCTCTGGAACACGCCGCATACGGCATGACGAAAGGAGAATTCTGCATGCAGCTGCACACTCTCACACGATGCGCCACGGTAGCGGCCGCGTTGATCCTGACCTTCAACCTCGGGTGCGGCCGAGACCAGCCCGCCGAAGAAGGCCTGGTGGAGGACCTCAGCAACCTGATGCCGGCGGAGCCGGCGGTTCCCGACAGCGCCGAAGCGGCCCCCGAGCACACCGAAATCGTCCACGCAGACCAGTACGTGGCGGTAACCCGGGTCGCGCTGGCGCCCGGCGAGGCCGTGCCTCCCCATCCGGGCGGCGACCGCCTCCTCTACGCCATCACCGCAGGCACGCTCAGCATCGAAAACGGCGCGGAGAACCTCACGATCGAGCTCGAGCCCGGCCTCGTCGTCGCGCTGCAGCCCGGCGACTACGGCTTCAGCAACACGGGTGAGACCGGGGTCGAGGGCCTCATCGTCGCCCGCACGAACGTCCCGCTGCCCGAGATCGCGGACATGGCACGCAGCGAGCCGGCCCCCGCCGGCCGGGTCCTCTACAGCTCCGATCTGGCCCGGGTCCGCGAGCTCGACCTCGAGCCGAGCGTCGGCTTCGAGCTCGCGCCGGTACCGATCCGGGTCGTCTACGCCCCGGGCACGGTGGTCCTCGAGTACACGAGCGACGAGGGCGAGCCGTCCCTGGTGGAGACGTCGGGCATGGGTGTCCACGTACGGTCCGCCGGCGACCGCTCGGTGGTCAACACAACCGCCGACCCCGCCACGGTGGTGGTGTTCGAGCTCTTCGAGTGACGCCACGCCGCTCTCGGATCCGGGCGTCAGCTCTCGGCCGGCCCCTCCGGCTCGTGGAGCAGGCGGGCGTTGACGGCGACGATCACGGTCGACAGTGACATCAGCACGGCGCCGACGGCCGGCTTGAGGACGATGCCCCAGGAAATGAGGACTCCGGCCGCCAGCGGGATGGCGATCACGTTGTAGCCGGTCGCCCACGCGAGGTTCTGGATCATCTTGCGGTAGACCGCCTGCGCGAGCTCGATGACCTTGGCCACGTCGGCCGGATCGTCGCGCACCAAGACC
>DATIVB010000077.1:0-6279 GCA_035466375.1 Chondromyces sp. | reverse complement strand
TCGATCTCGGCGTCGAAGAGCGAGCGCTGGGCGTCGAGGACCTCGAGGTAGCTGGCGACGCCGCCGCGGTAGCGCATCGCGGACAGGTCGAGAACCTGGCGCTCCGCGGCGACCCGCTCGCCCTGCACCCCCCGCTGCTCGCCCGCCTTCTGCAGCGCGATCAGCGAGTCCTCGACCTCGCGCAGCGCCTGCAGGACGGTCCGTTCGTAGGCGTAGGCCGCCTGGCGCTGCTGGGACTCCCGGACCTCGACGCGCCGCGTGTTCTTGCCGGCGTTGAAGATCGGCTGCAGGAGGCCCGCGAAGATGTTCCAGCTCTCGCTCGAACCGTCGAGCAGCTCGTCGAGGTCGGTGCTGGCGAAGCCGTAGGTCCCGGTGAGCGCGATCCGCGGGTAGAGCATGGCCCGGGCCTCGCCGATGCGGGCATTCGCCGCGACCAGCTGCTGCTCGGCTGCGCGGACGTCGGGGCGCTGCTCGAGGAGGCTCGCCGGCAACCCGGCCGGCACCTGCGGCGGCAGCGGCTGCTCGCCCAGCGAGCGGCCGCGGAGGACCGCCGACGGGCTGCGGCCGAGCAGGAAGGAGATCTCGTTCTCCTTCTGCACGACCAGTTTCTCGAGCTGAAAGACGAATGCCTGGACCCGGTGCATCTCGGCCTCGGCCTGGCGAAGATCGAGCTCGGGCGTGATGCCGCCCTCGAAGCGGTCGCGGGCGAGGGCGACGTACTCGCGCCGCGACTCCAGGGTCCGCCGGGTGATGGCCAGCCGCAGGTCGAGGTCGCGGAGCTCGACGTAGGCGCGGGCCACGTCGGCAACCAGCGCGATCGCGACCGCCCGCCGGGACTCCTCGGTGGCGAGGAGGTTGGCGCGCTCGGCCTCGTTGGCGCGGCGGATGCGGCCGAAGAAGTCGAGCTCCCAGGAGAGACCGAAATCGACGCTGTATCGCTCCATGCTGGTATCGAGCCCGCCTTCGCGGGTGTGCGTCAGGCTGCCGCCGCTGAACTTCAAGCTCCCGGCCGCGGCGCTCGCCTCGATCTGGGGATAGAGGTCGGCGCGGCTGAAGCCATAGGTCGCCCGCGCCTCCTCGATGCGCTCGACGGCGATGCGGAGGTCGCGGTTCTCGGCGAGCGCGGTCTCGATCAGGCTCTTGAGCTGATCGTCGTTGAAGAGCTCCCACCAGGGAACGTTGGCAATCGAGGCATCGGCGGCTGCAGCCTGCCGCCAGGTCTCCGGCGTTGCCACCGGCGGCCGCTGGTAGTCGGGGCCGAGGGTGCAGGCGGCGCTGAGGACCGCAAGCAGGACGGCAAGCAGGAATCGGCGCGTCATCTCAGTGCCCTCCTTCCGGCGCGGCCGGCTCCGGGGCTGCCTTGCCTTCTGGTCGCCGCTTCCTCCCCAGACCCTCGATGAAAGTGAAGTTGCCCGGGATCAGGAACACGCCGAGCGCCGTCGCGACCAGCATCCCGAAGAAGACGGCGGTGCCCATCACGTTCTGCGCGCCGGCACCGGCGCCGCTCGCCTTCATCAGCGGCACGACGCCGAGGATGAAGGCGAAGGCGGTCATCAGAATCGGCCGGAAGCGAAGCCGTGCCGACTCGAGGGCGGCGTCCTCGAGCGACATGCCCTCCTCGTGCTTGGCCTTCGCGAACTCGACGATCAAGATCGCGTTCTTCGCGGCGAGGCCGATCAGCATGATGATGCCGATCTGGACGTAGACGTTGTTGTCGAAGCCGAGCAGCCAGACCCCGAAGAACGCGCCCAGCACGACCAGGGGAGAGCCCAGGAGAACCGCCCACGGCAGCCGCCAGCTCTCGTACAGCGCGGCCAGCAGCAGGAAGACGACGACGATCGCCGCGACGAGGGTCGGGGTCGCCGGTGGCGCGATGCTCTCCTGGTAGGACATGGAGGAGAAGGCGTAGCCCATCTCGGGGGGCATCGTCTGGCCGAAGACCTCCTCGAGGGCGGCCAGCGCCTGGCCGGACGCGAAGCCGCGCCCGGGCACGCCGTTGAACTCCACCGCACGCATGAGGTTGAAGCGGTTGGTCAGCTCGGTCCCCGACTGGGGTGTGATGCTCACCAGCGTGGCGAGCGGGATCATGTCGCCGGTGGTCTCGCTGCGGACCCAGATCTCGCCGATGTCCTCGGGCGTTCGCCGGTAGTCGGCGTCGGCCTGGACGAACACCCGGAACAGCCGCCCGAATCGGTTGAAGTCGTTGACGTAGCTGCCGCCGAGACTGGTGGCGAGGGTCTGGTAGGCCTGGTTGACCGGCACGCCGAGCTTGCGCGCCTTCTCGCGGTCGAGCTCGACCTTCACCTGGGGATAGCGCGGGTCGAAGGAGGTGAAGATGTTGCCGATCTCCGGCCGCGCGCGCGCCGCCTGCTGGAACTGGCGGCTCAGCTCGCCGAGCTCCTCGACAGTCATGTTGCCGCTGCGGTCCTGGAGGATGAAGTTGAAGCCGGCCGAGGCGCCGAAACCACTGATGGCGGGGATGTTGAAGGGAAAGATGATCGCTTCGGGGATACCCGCGAACGAGTGCATGAGACGGCCCATCACGCCGGTCACGTGCGCCGCGTCGCCGCGCCGCTCGTCCCAGGGCTTGAGCCGGACGAAGACGGTCCCGAAGTTCGGCTGGAAGGTGTTGGTCACGGCGCCGAGACCGCCGATGGCCTGGTAGGAGTCGACCTCCTCCACCCCCTCGACGAGGCTCTCGACCTGCCGCAGCACGGCGTCCGTCCGCTCCAGCGAAGCGCCGGGAGGCAGGGTGATGTTGATGCCGAAGATGCCCTGGTCCTCGTCTGGGACGAAGCCGGCACGCAGCGCGCCGCCGAAGAGGCCCGCCCCCACCGCCACCACGGCCACGATCACGATGGTGAGGAAGGAGCGGCGCACCAGCATCCGGGTGCCGTGGAGGTAGCCCTCGGTCGTGCGCTGGAAGACGCGGTTGAACCAGCGGAAGAAGGCTCCCAGCGGCCCGCGCGCCGGGCGCGCCGGCTTCAGCAGCATGGCCGCGAGAGCCGGCGAGAGCGAGAGCGCGCTGAAGGCGGACAGCAGCACCGAGATGGCGATGGTGAGTGCGAACTGCTGGAACATACGGCCGGTGAGGCCGGGGATGAAGGCCACCGGGATGAAGACCGCCGATAGGATGAGGGCGATGCCGACGACCGGCGCCGAGACCTCTTTCATGGCCTGGACGGTGGCGTCCCTCGGGCTCATGCCGTGCTCGATGTGGTGCATCACCGCCTCGACCACAACGATCGCGTCGTCGACCACGATGCCGATCGCGAGCACCAGCCCGAACATCGACAGGGTGTTGACCGAGAAGCCGAGGAGCGGGAAGAAGATAAAGGTCCCGATGAGCGACACCGGCACGGTCAGCAGCGGGATGATGGTCGCACGGGGGTTCTGGAGGAAGATGAAGACCACCAGGGTGACGAGGATGAAGGCCTCGATGAAGGTGTGGACGATCGACTCGATCGAGGCTTCCACCGCCGGGGTGGTGTCGTAGACGATCCGGTAGTCCATACCCTCCGGAAAGAAGCTCTTCGCCTGACGCATGGTCTCGTAGATCGCCCCCGCGGCCTCGAGCTGGTCGGCGCCCGGCAGCAGGTACACGGCCATCGACCCCGACGGTTTGCCGTTGAGGCGGCCGAAGGAGTTGTAGTCCTGCGAGCCGAGCTCGACGCGGCCGACGTCCTTGATCCGGATCTGGGCGCCGGTCTCGGTCTCGCGGACGATGATGTCGGCGAACTCCTCCTCGGTGACGAGGCGGCTCGGGGCGCTGACCGTGTAGGTGAACTCCTGGTCCGGCGGTGAGGGCCGGGTGCCGATCCGCCCGGCCGGCGCCTGCAGGTTCTGCTCCTTGATCGCGGACATCACGTCCGAGGGCGTCAGGCCGAGCTTCGCCATTCTGTCGGGCTCGAGCCAGACCCGCATCCCGTAGTCACTGCCGCCGAACAGGTCGACCTGGGCGATGCCGGGGATGCGCAGGATCTGGTCGCGCAGGGTGATGCCGCAGTAGTTGATCAGGAACTCGGCGTCGTAGCTGTCGTCCGGGGAGTAGACCGAGATCACCATCAGGATGCTCGGGCTCTGCTTCTTGACCGTGACCCCCTGCTGGATCACCTCCTGCGGCAGGCGGGACTGCGCCGAGGACACCCGGTTCTGGGTCAGCACGTTGGCCATGTCCTGGTCGGTGCCGACCGCGAAGCTGACGTCGAGCTGCATGCGGCCGTCGGAGGTGTTCGACGACTTCATGTAGATCATGCCCTCGACGCCGTTGATCTCCTGCTCGATAGGCGTCGCGACCGACTGCTCGACGGCGACCGCCGAGGCCCCCGGGAAGTTGGCGATCACCCGGACGATGGGCGGCGCGAGGAAGGGGTACTGCTCGAAGCTCAGCCCGAGCAGGCTGTTCAGCCCGAGCAGCACGATGATGATCGCAATCACGATGGCGACGATCGGCCGCCGGATGAAGAAGTCCGCCATGGTCAGTTCCCCGCGGCGGCCGCCGGCTGCGGTGAATCTCCCCCCTCACCGATGGTCACCGTCTCCACGTTCACCAGGGCTCCCGGGCGCAGCTTCTGCAGGCCCTCGACCACGATGCGCTCGCCGGCCGCGAGGCCCTCCTCGACAAGCCACAGGACACCCACCCGCTCGCCGAGCTCCACCATGCGCAGCTCGACCGTGCTGTCGTCCTTGACCACGGCCACGCGGTAGGTGCCCTGCATTTCGAGCACCGCGCGCTGGGGTACCAGAATCGCGTCCCGCTTGAGGTCGATGGCCGCCCGCACCCGCGCGTACTGACCCGGCCGCACGATGCCGCCGGGGTTGGGGAACGAGGCCTCGAGCAGGATCGTGCCGGTCTGCGGGTCGACCGAGCGGTCGATGAACACGAAGCGGCCGGTGTGCGGGTGGGTCGAGCCGTCGGCGAGCACGAGCTCGATGGGGAGATCCGCACCTTCTGCCGCCTTCCGCTCCTCGTTCCTCCTCGCGTACCTGATGTAACCGCCCTCGGGCACGGTGAAGCGGACGTGGATCGGCTCGATCTTGGAAATGCGAGTCAAGAGCGTGCTCTGACCGCGCCCCACCAAGGTGCCCGGATAGACCTCGGTCGCACCGATGAGGCCCGCCTCGGGAGCGAGCACCCGCGTGTAGCTCAGGTCGAGCTCGGCGCTCTCGACCGCCGCCTTCGCCGCCTCGACCGCCGAGGCCTGAGCCCGCTCGATCGCCACCGCGGTCTCGTACTGCTGGCGCGAGATGGCGTTCTTGGCGACCAGCGGCTCGTACAGCACCACGTCCTGATGGGCGCGCTGCAGCTCGGCCTCGGCCTGCGCGAGGTTCGCCTTCGCCCGTGCGAGCGAGGCCTTGAGAGGCCGCGGGTCGATGGTGTAGAGCAGCTGGCCCCGGCGGACGAAGCTCCCCTCCGCGAAGTCGACGCTCTCCAGGAAGCCCTCGACCCGGGCCCGGATCTCGATCTCGGTGTTGCCGCGGGTCTCGCCGATCGCTTCGAGGTAGACCGGGACGTCGCGCACCAGGACCTCCGCCGCCTTGACTGGAACCGGAGGAGGCGGCGGCGCCGCAGCCTGTTCGCCGCAGGCGGCGAGCCCGAGCAGCAGCGTCGGAACCATGGAGCATGTGAATCTCGAGATGTGGCAGCGCATCATGGGCCTTCCTCGCGGATCGGAATTGAAACCGCCGGAATTGTACGCTTCGACGGCCGATCGCACCAGTCGCGGCCTCGAATGCCGTTCTCGGAATCCGCGGACCTGCGATCAGCGGTTCGGATCGCCTACCGGATGTCGACCAGCACGTACTCGGCGAGGGCCCTGAGGGTCTCGGGGCTCGCTCTCTCGGCATATCCCGGCGTCTTGCCGGAGACCTTGGGCATGCCGATGGCGTACTTCTCCGCCCGGTAGGCGAGTTGCGGGTTGGACCTGACGGCGGCGTCCGGGTCCTCGAGGTAGCTCACCAGAGCCTCGGGCGTCCAGTGCTCGGCCAGTCCGGTGAGAGGCGGTCCCGACCGCTTGCCCTCGCGGTCCTCTCCGTGGCAGCTCGCGCAGTTGAGATCCACATAGGCCTTCCAGCCGGCCAGCTGCACTTCGTCCAGACCTGGCGGCGGCTGCGGCTCTCGGCTGCCACAACCCAAAGCGGCGAAGACACATCCGATCCCCACGACAATCGCTGCACAGCGCGCTCGACATTTCACGTCACACCTCGGTGTGTGGCCGGGGAGGCCGCGTTCTCGGTGATCGATCATATCAATCCGCCTCGGTCCGCGATGCGATGGGA
>DATIVB010000076.1:0-2159 GCA_035466375.1 Chondromyces sp. | reverse complement strand
CGCGGCCACACCACCAGCACGGCGCGCTGACCCGAGCGCCCGTAGCGCGCCATGCGCTCGAACTCGGCGCGCGCGATGGGCATGTTGACGCAGTCGGCCACGGTCTCGCCCTCGCTCGAGTCGACGAACGGGTCGTGGGCGTAGATGAAGCGCTGCTCGAAGCCGGTGATCACGACCCAGTGCGGGAAGCGCTCCTGGTAGATGCGCCACGAGCTGATGAGGACCAGCGGAATGCCGCCGGCCTCGAACAGCTCCTGCACCTCCGGGAAGCGCGCCGGGCGGCGGTGGACGGGGATGCCGAGCTCGCCGATGCGGTCCAGGTAGTCCTCCTCGACGATGCGGATGACCTCCTTCTTGGCCGGGTGCCGCACGGTCTCGGCCAGGAAGGGCCCGCGCTGCTTGACGAAGAGCTCGGCGTCGAACCCCTGGTCGTGGGCGGCCACCGCGAGCCCGAAGGGTCCGCAGCCGCCCTGGCCCGAGGTCATGTAGATCGAGGTGGACTCACGCCACAGTCGTAGCTCCAGCCGGCGGTCGAGGACGCGCTGCGGCTCGAGCGCCTTCATGGCCATCATCAGGCAGGCCGGGCCGCAGGTGAAGTCGGTGGTCTGCGGGTAGTAGGGGACCCGGACGCTGGTCAGCTCGAGCTGGGGGGCGAGGGTGCGCTCGAAGCGGAGCGCATCCATGTGGTCCTCGTAGTAGTCCTCCACCTCGTCGAACTGCCGGTAGCCGTTCGAACGGAAGAGCGTCAGGGACGCGGTGTTGTCGCGCCGCACCTCGGAGCGCATGGACACGCAGCCGCGAGCGACGGCCTCGGCCTCGGCGGCGGCGAGCAGTCGCCGCGCAATGCCGCGGCCGCGCGCCTCGGAGTCGACGGCGATGGAGTACAGGCGCGCCAGCGCGGTGCCTCGGGAAAAGAGCACCAGGGCGTAGCCGAGGAGGCGACCGCCCTCGTCCTCGACCAGCGTGCGGGCATTGGCCCGGGTCAGGAGGTGGCGGAAGCGGCGCCGGGTGATGCGGTCGGTAGCGAAGCAGCGCTCCTCGAGGGTGAGAAGCGGCTCCAGGTCATCGATGGTGGCGGGGCGAATCATGGCCGATCAGTGTACTCCGATCGGCGGTGGGGTGTGCGGGCGCCCGGATCAAAGCCGCAGCCGGACTACGATCGGGCGGTGGTCGGAGCCGGCGAGCGGCAGCCGCAATGCTCCGAGGTAGCCGGCGTGGCCGCGGGCGAGGCAGGTGTCGAGCGTGCGCCGGCGGTGCGCGAAGGCGTTGGCGAAACCTGCGTCCTCCAACAGCCGGATCCCGGGCTCGCCGCGCTGGCTGAAGGTCGGGTTGAAGTCGCCGCAGCAGACGGCGACGTCGGGCGCCCGTTGCTCCACCACCTCGAGGAAGGCCTCGTGCTGCAGCCGGCGGTCGCGGCCGCGGGCGAAGGGCTCGTTGTGGACGTTCACCAGTCCCACCGCTCGTCCGTCAGCCGCCTCCATCTCGGCATAGAGGGCGATGCGCTTGAGGGTGTGCGCCGGTCCGAGGGTGCTCGGGTTGACGGTGGGCAGCTCGATGACGTGGTGGTTCCGCAGGGGGCAGGTGCTCGCGGTGAGCTGCCCATAGAGTCGGTACGGGTACCGCCGCTCGGGCCGGTCGACCTGGTGGAAGGGCGCGAAAAAGAGGTGGCGGCCGGCGAGGAGCTCGGCCGAAGCCCCCTCGCGGAAGAACTCCACCGGCGCCTCCTGCAACAGGATCACGTGCGGACGGTGCGCCTCGACCGCCGCCCGCAGCGAGTCGGCGGCCCGCGCCGAGCGCTCGCCGCGTTGGATGTTGTAGGAGAGGAGGCACAGCTCCTCCGAGGGGGCGTCGCTGCAGGTACCCGACTCGATCTGCGCCAGCGCGTTGGGGCGCCGCTGCTCGGGCAGCTCGTCGACGAGCACCGAGTGGCGGTACAGGTACCCGGAGAGGGCGCGACGCACGACCGCCAGCCGGTTGGTGCCGGCGCGGCGCGGCGCGCGATGCAAGCCCGAGCGATCGACCATCAGGGAATCCCACCCAACAGGGACATGTTAGCCCGCCGATCGGCATCCGAAGTTCGAAATGCACGGCGCTTCGGGAATGACCCCGGTTCAGCGATAATGATTGAACAACCGCGCATGTTGAGAGGTCGTCGGCTC
>DATIVB010000075.1:0-13219 GCA_035466375.1 Chondromyces sp. | reverse complement strand
CTTTGCGGACGCCTGGAGCGGGCAGCGCTTCTTCAACTGCCACTCGAACGGCGGAGTGTTCAATCTCGGCCACCGCCACCCCGCCGTCGTGGCGGCGCTGCGGGACGCGCTGGAAACTCTCGACATCGGCAACCACCACCTGGTGTCGGGGTGGCGCGCGAAGCTCGCGGAACGGCTCGCCGCCACCACCGGCGGGTTGCTTCCGGGGGTGGTCTTCGGGGTCGGCGGCGGCGAGGCGATGGACCTCTCCATCAAGGTGGCCCGGGCCGGCACGGAGCGGCAGGGCGTCGTGTCGGCGCGCGGCGGCTACCACGGCCACACCGGCCTCGCCCTGGCGGCCGGCGACCCGGAGTTCCGCGATCCCTTCGGACCCAACCCGCCGGGCTTCGTGCAGGTGCCCTTCGACGATCTCGCGGCTCTCGACGAAGAGGTGGATGCGGGCACCGCGGCGGTGCTGCTGGAGCCGGTGCCCGCCACACTCGGCATGCCGATCGCCTCGGACGGCTACTTCGAGGGCGTCGCGGCGCTGTGCCGCGAGCGCGGCGCGAAGCTCATCGTGGACGAGGTGCAGACCGGGCTCGGCCGCACCGGCGAGCTCTGGAGTTATCAGCACCACGATCTCGAGCCCGACATCCTGGTCACCGGCAAGGGCCTGTCGGGCGGGCTCTACCCCATCGCCGCCACCCTCATGACGCGCGAGCTGCACGCGTTCTTCGACCACCACCCGCACATCCACATCTCCACCTTCGGCGGCTCCGAGCTCGGCTGCCCGGTGGCGCTCGCGGTGCTCGACATCGTCGAGGCGCCGGGCTTCCTGGCGCACGTGCGCGAGCTGGCGGCGCGCTTCCGGGTCGGCCTCGAGGGCCTGCCGTTCGCGCTGCGCCAGCGCGGGCTGATGATGGGCCTCGCCTTCGACGAGGAGGGCGGCGGCATGGCGGCCGCGGCGGCGCTCTACGACGCGGGGGTGTTCGCGGTGTGGGCCGCCAACGACCCGCGGGTGCTGCAGTTCCTGCCTCCGCTGGTGCTGACCGACGAAGAGGCCGACGACATCATCGGCCGCGTGCGCGCGGCGCTCGGGCGGGCGCGGTGAGCAGCCCGGCGAGCCTCGCCGAGCTCGAGGCGATGGTCCACCGCGCGCTCGCCGACGGCGACGAAAGCTCGCTCGAGGTCCTCGGGTACGGCGAGATCTCGTGCGTGCTGGCGTGGCGCGACGAGGCCTTCTCGGTGGCCGCCAAGCGGCTGCCACTGTTCGACGGGCCCGACCGCTTCAAGGCCTACAGCGCCGCGTTCGAGGCCTACCTGCTGGAGCTCGCACAGGCCGGAGTACCGGTGGCCCCGAGCCGCCTCGAGGCCGTGCCGGCCGCCGACGGACGCCTCGCCGGGTGGTGCCTGCAGCCGCTGCTTGCGCCCGAGAGCCTGGCGCCGAGATGGCTCGCGGCCGCCGACGACGACGGCGCGCGCCGGCTCCTCGGCCGGATCGCCGATCACATCTGTGCCACCGCGACGCCGCTGCTCGGCATCGACGGCCAGCTCTCCAACTGGGCGGCGGCGGGCGACGGCGTGCTCTACTTCGACGTCACGACCCCCATGCTGCGCGACGACACCGGCCGCGAGGTGCTCGACCTCGAGCTCTTCCTCGCCTCCCTGCCGTGGGCGCTGCGCGGGTTCGTCCGCCGCCACTACCTGCGCGCCATCCTCGACAAATACTACGAGCCGCGCGCCTGCCTGCTCGATCTGCTCGGCAACCTCGTCAAGGAAGACCTCGGCCACCGCCTCGACCTCGCGCTCGGGGTCGTCAACGAGCGGGTCTCCCCCGCCATCGACGCCGCCGAGGTGCGCCGCTACTACCGCGAGGACGCCGGGATGTGGGCCCTGTTGCAGCGCCTGCGCCGCCTCGATCGCTGGTGGCAACGGCGGATCCGAAAACGACCCTACCCGTTCCTGCTGCCCGGCGAGGTCGAGCGCCGTGTGTGACACGGTGGTGGTGGTCGGCGGCGGGCGGGTGCTGTTCGCCAAGAACTCCGACCGCGACGCCAACGAGGCGCAGGTTCTCGAGTGGCACCCACGGGCACGGCACGAGGCAGGCTCCAGGCTGCGCTGCACGTATCTCACGATCCCGCAGGCGGCGGAGACCTGCGCCGTCCTCATCAGCCGGCCCTTCTGGATGTGGGGCGCCGAGATGGGCGCCAACGAGCACGGGGTGGTGATCGGCAACGAGGCGGTCTTCACCCGCGGCCGGCCGGCGGCGACCGGTCTCACCGGCATGGACCTGCTGCGGCTGGCGATCGAGCGCGCGGACAGCGCGCGGCGCGCGGTGGAGGTGCTGACCGGCCTGCTCGAAGCCCACGGCCAGGGCGGCGGCTGCGATCTCGAGACCCGGCGTCTGCGCTACCACAACAGCTACCTCGTGGCCGACCCGACCGCCGCCTTCGTGCTCGAGACGGCGGGCCGCGAGTGGGCGGTCGAGGAGGTGCGCGGCGTGCGCACGCTCTCCAACGCGCTCACCATCCCCGGCTTCGCCGAGCGCCACAGCGACGCCGTGGTGACCCGGGTGGCCTGCGGACGCCTCCGGCAGGCCCGCACCTCACACCTCGCCCACCCCGACGCCGGACCGGCCGACCTCATGCGCCTGCTGCGCGACCACGGCGAGGGACGCGAGGCGCCGCGTTACTCGCTCTTCAACGGCTCGCTCGACACGGTGTGCATGCACGGCGGCGGCGGACTCGTCCGCGGCTCGGTGAGCACCGCCTCATGGGTCTCCGAGCTCCGACCGGACGGCGTCCGCCACTGGGCCACCGGCACTTCTGCGCCCTGCTGCTCGATCGTCAAGCCGGTGCGCGTGCACGAGCCCGTGGACCTCGGTAAGCCCTCCGATCGATTCGACCCCGTCTCGCTGTGGTGGCGGCACGAGCGCCTGCACCGCGCCGTACTGCGCGACCCGGCGCGGCTGCTGCCGCTGTTCGCCGCCGAGCGCGACGAACTCGAGGCGCGCTGGCTCGCCGACCCGCCCCAGCCCGCCGAGGCCTTCGCCGAGGGCGACCGCCTGCTCGCGGCGTGGACGCGGCGCGTGATGGCCGAGCCGGTTCGAGACAAACGCCCGCTCTGGGCGCGCCGATATTGGCGGCTGCGCGACCGCCGCGCCGGTTTCCCGGTACCACGTATCTCAAAGTTCTGAAAATCTGCCATCACAGATCTCGAAGCCCGATGACGACCCGGCCCGAAAGCCCGCACGTTCGGTCGGCGAAACGCGCGCCGTGGGTTTTGCAGCCGACACTTTGGAACTTTGAGATACGTGGCACCGGACGATGGCACAATGAGCCATGCCCGATTCGAACGAACCCAGGCAGCGGACCCTCGGTCTGCTCGGCGCAACCGGCGTCGGGGTGGGAGCCATCGTCGGCGGCGGCATCCTGGCGCTGGCCGGGGTCGCCTTCGCCACCACCGGGCCGGGCGCCATCGTCGCCTTCGGCCTCAACGGCTGCATCGCCATGCTCACGGCGTTGTCCTTCGCGGCACTCGCCTCGCGCTTCCCGGAGTCCGGCGGGACCTACACCTATGCCCGCAAGGTGCTCGCGGTGGAGGCCGCGTTCGCGGTGGGCTGGGTGGTGTGGTTCGCCTCGGTGGTGGCGGCGGTGCTGTACGCCCTCGGTTTCGCGGCCTTCCTGGTGCCGGTGCTCGAGCAGGTGATCGCGGTCGCCGGCGGCGCGCCCCCCGGTTGGTTGGGCTCCCGCTTCGCCATGCTGCTCTATGCCCTGGCGGCGGTGGCCTTCTACACCTGGCTGCTGATGCGTTCGGCCGCCGGCGGCGGGCGCTGGGAGACGGTGGGCAAGGTGGTGGTCTTCGGCGTCGTCATCGCCGGCGGCTTCTGGGTGATGCTGACGAACCCGCCGAGCGTCGAGGAGCTGAGCTCCCGCTTCCGGCCGTTCCTCACCCAGGGCGGCCAGGGCCTGGTGCAGGCCATGGGCTACACCTTCATCGCGCTGCAGGGCTTCGACCTCATCGCCGCGGTGGGCGGCGAGGTCAAGGACCCGGAGCGCAACATCCCGCGGGCGATGATCCTGTCGCTGAGCACCGCACTGGTCATCTACCTGCCGCTGCTGTTTCTGATCGTCGCGATGGGCTCGCCCGACCGCCCGGTGGCCGAGACCGCCGCCGCCAACCCCGAGATCATGGTCGCGGTGGCGGCCCGCAACTTCCTCGGCCCCACCGGCTACTGGCTGGTGGTGGTGGCGGGGCTGCTGTCGATGCTGTCGGCGCTGCAGGCCAACCTGCTGGCGGCTTCGCGCTTCGCCCGCACCATGGCCGGCGACCGCACCCTCCCCCGCCGCTTCGAAAGCCTGACCCCGGGCAGCGGCACCCCGGTGCCGGCCATCACCCTGACCGCCGCCACCGTCGCCTTCGTGCTGGTGGCGGTTCCCAACGTCGCCGCGGCCGGCGCCATGTCGAGCCTGATCTTCCTCACCAGCTTCGCCCTGGTCCACGGCATCGCCTTCCTGGCGCGGCGGCGGGCCCTCACCGCGAGCCCTTTCCAGACCCCGGCGTTCCCCCTGGTGCAGGTGGTGGGCGGGGCGACCTGCATCGCACTCGCCCTCTTCCAGTCGGTGGCGGTGCCGTCGGCCGGAGCGCTGACGGCGTTGTGGCTCGCCGTCGGTGGCCTGCTGTTCATCACCCAGCTCGCGTCGCGCGCGCGGGTCTTCGACGCCGCCGCCGAGGCCCTCGACCCGCAGCTGCTGCGGCTGCGCGGCCGCAGCCCGGTGGTGCTGGTGCCCATCGCCAACCCGGCCAGCACCGAGACCCTGGTGGCGATGGCCGACGCCCTCGCCCCCCATCATGTGGCCCGCGTCCTGCTGCTGTCGGTGGTCCGCCCGCACGAGGGCTGGAACGGCCGCGACATCGAGCAGCAGGTGTCGGACGCCCAGACCATCCTCGGCGGGGCGCTGACCACCGCGCTCGCGGCGGAGCTCCGGCCGGAGGCCCTGATCACCGTCAGCGACGACCCCTGGGACGAGATCATCCGCGTCGCCGGGCGCTACCGCTGCGACAGCGTGCTGCTCGGTTTCGGCGCCCTCGGGACCGATTTCATGACCGGGCCGCTCGAAGCGCTGCTGGAGCGCATGGCGGGCGACGCGGTGATCCTCCGTGCCCCCAGCAACTGGAGCGTCGACCGGGTGCGGTCGATCCTGGTTCCCGCCGGCGGCCGGCGCGACCAGAGCCCGGTCCGCGCCCGTCTGATCGGCAACTTCTCCCGCACCGCCGCGCGCGAGGTCACCTACCTGCGCGTGATGCCGCCGGACACCGATGCCGCCGCCGAGCGCCGCGCCCGGGCCGAGCTCGGGCGGTTGGCGCGCGACGAAGCAGCCGGCGTCAGCACCGCCGAGGTGATTCTCGGCGACAGCGTGGCCGACGAGATCGCCGCCAGAGCCGCCGGCAGCGACCTCCTGATCCTCGGCCTGCAGCGCCTCGGCCGCCGGCGCAGGGTCTTCGGCGAGCAGGTGCTGGAGATCGCGCAGCGCACCACCTGCCCGCTGCTGATGATCAGCCGCCGGAGCTGAGCCTTCCGCGCCATCCTCGAGGGTGCTCCGTGCAGCGGAGGTCTGCACCATCCAACCTCGGTTTCGTCCCGTGGATCGGCCGCGGTTCCCGACGTGCTCGATGCCCCGAAAGAGTGGAAGAGTGAGATACGTGGTACCTCAAGTGGTACCTCAAGGGCTCAGTCCGTCGCCAGCTGCGAGGTGCAGTTCGGGCAGCGGGTGGCTTTGATGGGGATCACCGTCTGGCAGAACTCGCAGTTCTTGGTGTTGGGCTCGGTGGGCGGCGTCTCCTCCTTGCGCTTCATGGCGTTCAGGGCCTTGATGACCATGAAGACCGCGAAGGCGATGATCACGAAGCTGATCACGGTGTTGAGGAACAGCCCGTAGTTGAGGGTGACGGCGCCCGCGGCCTGGGCGTCGGCGAGCACCTCGTAGGGCCCGGCCGGGGTGCCCTGCCTGACCACCGCGAAGAGGTTCGAGAAGTCGACCCCTCCGAGGAGGAGCCCTATGGGCGGCATCAGCACGTCGTCGACGAAGCTCTTGACGATGGTGCCGAAGGCGGCGCCGACGACGATGCCGACCGCCATGTCCACCACGTTGCCCCGCATCGCGAACTCTTTGAATTCCTTGAACACGGCTCCCCCCCTTGATCCCCTGCTGTTGGTGAATACTCCGCGGGCAGGGTAGCTCAGCCGGGGGCGAAAAGGAAACTCAGTCGCCCTTCTGGTAGGTCCCCATGAGGACCGCGTGGGCGAGGACGTGGCCATCCATGGCGCGCTCGATCTCGGCCTTGGTGGCGCGGCCGAGGTTGCCTAGCTCGGCATCGAGGGCGTAGAGCTTGTGGAAGTACCGGTGGCGGCCGATGGGCGGGCAGGGGCCGCCGTAGCCGGTGCGCTCCCAGTCGTTGAGCCCTTCGCGGGTGCCGTCGGGCAGCGCCGACGGCGCGACGCCCTCGGCCAGGCCCTCGGCCGTGGTGGGAATGTCGTAGAGCACCCAGTGGACCCAGGTACGGCGCGGATTGGCCGGGTCGGGCGCGTCGGGGTCGTCCACGATGAGGACCAGCGAGCGCGCGCCCGAGGGCACCCCGGACCAGGCGAGGGGCGGCGACACGTCCTCGCCCTCACAGGTGTAGAGACGTGGGATCTTGCCGCCCTGCTCGAAGGCGGTGGAGTGAATCGTCAGTGCCATGGCTGCCTCCTCCGCGGGGCGGTCAACCGCACCGACGGGTCCAGCTGCCGCGGCCGCAATGCTGCGGACCCGGGCGCCGCGAGGCGCGGGAATCGGGCCCTTCAGTCACCACACACAGCGCGCGGGCGGACGGGATCATTCCGGAAACCCCGGCGGCAGGCTCCGGCGGGCTCCCCCTTCGTCCCGGTGCGTCGGCCCCTATTCGTTCGGCTTCCACTCCTTCCAGACGTTGCCGACCAGGGCCGGGCCGGGCTTGAGCACCGGGTCCCCCGGCATCCAACCGGCGGGGGTCGCCTCGGCGCCGCCCGAGGCGCGCACGACCTGGAAGGCCTGCACCTGGCGGATGGTCTCGGCGATGCGGCGGCCCACCGGCGGGGTCAGGATCTCGATCGCCTGGATCACGCCGTCGGGGTCGATGATGAAGCGGCCGCGCATCTCGATGCCCTGGTTCTCGTCGTAGCACCCGTAGGCCTTGCCGATGTTGCCGGCCTGGTCGGAGAGCATGTGGAAGGGCACCCCGCCCTCGACCATCTTGGTCAGCTCGTGGTCGTTCCACATCTTGTGCACGAAGTGGCTGTCGACGCTGACGGAGAAGACTTCACAGCCGAGGTCCTTGAGCTCCTGGTACTTGTCGGCGACCGCCGACACTTCGGTCGCTCAAACGAAGGTGAAGTCGCCGGGGTAGAAGCAGAGCAGGATCCACTTTCCGAAGTGGTCGGAGAGCTGGACGTTGGTGAAGCCGCCCTCGAAGTAGGCCGGGGCGTTGAAGTCGGGCGCCTTGCTTCCGACGCGTGCGGTCATGATCCTCTCCTTTGCAGGTGCAGCAGTTGGTGACGGCGCCGGGCCGGCGGGCTCCTCCCCGCCGAGCACCGCGCCGGTGACGCGGGCGCACCCTTGCGGTTCGTCGGCCATGGCAGCTCCTTTCTGTACCGGCCGAGAGTAGGACGCATTTCGCAGAACGTCAATTAAATAGTTGATCAATCAAACACTTAATCGAACCGGTGTCCTCCCCCGAGAGTGCCGGATTCACTCGGATCGCCGAGCCAGCTCGAGCTCCGCCGTCGGACGCTCCGGATCGATGGCGCCGTCGCCGGGCCGCGGCCAGTAGCGCATGCCGACCAGCGATCGCTCCCGGTCCACCTCGACCCGGGTCACGCTGCGGGTGCCCGAGAACGAGCGCGTCATCATCGGTGACTGCTCGCGCGCCTCCGGGTCCTCGAGCAGGTTGAAGGCCGGCAGCGTTCCCACGAACGGCGCGCCCTCGGCGAGCCAGGCGTCGAAACGCCGCCGGCGCCAGGCCGTGACCTCGGCGGCGCGCCACCACGACGAGCTGACCAGGCTCCAGCCCTCGCCAATCGTCTCGTGGGAGAGGCCGCGGTCGAGGGTCCAGCGCAGCGCGCGGGCGCCCTCCGGCGTCGCCACCACCAGGGTGAAGGACGGGTAGCGCGTGGGGTCCAACTCTGCATCGAGGAAGCGCTCGACCCCGTCTCTGCCCCGCGCGAGGAGGCCGGGGATGATCTCCCCCCGGCTCGGCACGTCGGGGCGGCCGATGAGGTCGAGGTCGCCGGGGGCGTAGGCGTTGAGCAGGCAGGCGACGACGCCGTCGTCGTTGGCGCCGATCCAGGTGCCGCCGCGCTCGCCGTCGGCGGGCGCCACCCAGGCGCGGCCGCCGCCCGTTGCCGGGTGCAGCGCGGGCGGCCGTTCGGGCGCCCGCGTCCAGCGCTCGTCGCGGTTCATGGTCAGAAGCAGGCGGCCCGCACGGCGGTCGATGGTCAGCGTACACATGGCGCGGTCACGCTAGCACCTCCCGCCGCCCCGGTCTCGTCGCAGAGCGGCAAAGATGGTCCGTGGGCGCCTCGGAAAGACGATTTGGCTCATCCGGGAAATATGGGATGGGCACGTGTCGAGTTCGGAATTGGGAATTCGGAATGCCACCCACCCACCGAGCCTGCGGCGTTGCGGGTCCGCACGGGGGCAGGAGCAGTGGCAGTGGCAGGGGCAGTCTCAGTGGCCGGAGACAGCGGCAGTGGCAATGGACTTTGGCAGCTCCCGGCCACAGCAAGCAGCGTCATCGCGGGTGGAAGAGGCTGGAGGTCGTTCAGACCCACCCGCGCGCGGTTGAACCACCAAGACACCAAGATGTTCACGAAGAGATTCCTTGGTGTTTTTCTTGGTGTCTTGGTGCCTTTGTGGTTGCGACGGTTCGCGCTGACGCGTCGAGAGGCGACGGTGTCTGGTCACCGGTCGACCCGGCCTGGCCATGCCACGGTCGCGCCGCTTACTCGCTGCCGCGGTCGCTGTCGCGGTTGCTGCCCTCTGACTCTGCAGCTGCCGCTGCAGCTGCCACTGCCACCTGCAGCTGCCACTGAACCTGAATCCGGACGCCGACTCGGGCACGGGCTGTATCCGATGCCTCCATCCCATACAATTCCGGATGATCCGACGATTTCTCACGTCGGCTTCACTCAGAGACGCGCCGGTTGTGCTGTGATGCTCGGCAAGGGAGGTGATCATGCGAGCTCTGACGATCTGGCTCGGGCTGGGAGTGGGCGCGCTGCTCGCGCAGCCGGCGGCGTGGGCGGGCGAGACCGCCCGCGGGGAGGTCTACGAGGACGTCAACGGGGACGGCCTCCGGCAGGACGGGGAGCCGGGAATCGCCGGGGTCGCGGTCTCGAACGGGCTCGACGTCGTCGCCACCGACGCCGACGGACGTTACGAGATCGCGGTCGCGGAGGGCGACACCCTCTTCATCACCAAGCCGGGCGGCTGGTCGGTACCGCTGAGCCCCGACCGCCTGCCGATCTTCTACGTCCACCACGCGCCCGAGGGCTCGCCCACCGGCTGGCGCCCCCACTACCGGGGGCTCGAGCCCACGGGCCCGCTGCCGCCGTCCGTCGACTTTCCCCTCACGCGCAGCCCCGAGCCCGACAGCTTCCGGTCGATCTGGTTCGCCGACCCGCAGCCGCAGACGGCCGACGAGGTCGAGTTCATCCGCGACGACGCCGTGGCGGAGCTCGTCGGCAGCGACGCCGCCTTCGGCATCACCCTCGGCGACATCGCCTACGACGACCTCTCGCTGCTGCCGCGGCTGGCGCGCAACATCGCCAAGATCGGGGTCCCCTGGTACCACGTCCCCGGCAACCACGACATGAAATACCTGGCCGCCGGCGACGACGAGTCGCTCGAGACCTTCCGCCGCCTCTTCGGGCCCCCGTACTACTCCTTCGACTACGGCCGGGTCCACTTCGTGGTGCTCGACACCGTGCACTACCTCGGCACGAGCCAGGGCTCCGAGGACCCGGACCCGCTCGGCGCGGGCTCCTACGAGGGCCGCCTCGGAGCCCGCCAGCTCGCCTGGCTGGCCAACGACCTGCGCCTGGTGCCCGCAGACCGCCTGGTCGTCCTCGCCATGCACATCCCCCTCGCCTCGCCGCTCGATCCGCAATCGCCTGCGATCAACGTCTCAGACCGCCGCGAGCTCTTCGAGGTCCTCGCCGGCCGCGACAAGCTGCTCGCGCTCGCCGGCCACATGCACATCGCCGACCACACGTACTTCGGCCGCGACGACGGCTTCGACGGGCCCGAGCCGCTCCATCTCCACACCCTGTCGGCGGTCAGCGGCAGCTGGTGGAGCGGGCCGCTCGACGAGCGCGGCGTCCCCGTGAGCTATCAGCGGGACGGCTCGCCGCGCGGTTACTCCACCATGCAGGTCGAAGGGGACCGGGCGTCGCTCCTCTTCCAGGCCACCGGCAAGCCGGCCGACCACCAGATGCGCATCACCCTGGACACCGGATTTCCGCGGCAGCAGATCGAGATCCGTCGCCACTCCCGCCACGGCGGGCTGCTCGGCAACCGGATCGAGCTCGAGCAGCTGTACTCGACGAGCGTGCTGGTCAATCTCTTCGACGGCGGGCCGCGCTCTACCGTCGAGCTGTCGGTCGACGACCGGCCGCCGGTGGTCATGGAGCGCGTGGTGCGCACCGACCCCTTCGTCGAGGAGCTCTTCCAGCGCTCGCAGGCCACCCTCAAGAGCTGGGTCAGGGCGGTGCCCACGACGCACCTGTGGTCGGCACCTCTGCCCGCGGACCTGCGCCCGGGGGTGCACGCGATCAGCGTCCGCGCGGTCGATGAGTACGGCCGCGAGCACGTCGAGCACAAGCTGTTCGAGGTCTACGCGCTGGCCGAGGAGGCGGTCGGCGCCGACTGACGGGCCACCGCCTCAGCCGCCGAACGTCTCCAGGAAGGCCTTCTCCCCCTCGTGGCTGCCGATGAGGATCAGCTCGGCATCCTCCGGGAGGAGCAGGCCGGGGTCGGGGTTGATGGAGAGCACGCCCCGGTGGTCGACGGCCGCCACCGAGCACCCGGTCTGGTCGCGAATCCCGGAGTCGGCCAGCCGCCGTCCGGCCAGCTTCGCGGACACCGGCACCCGGAAGATGTTCAGGCCCTCCACCAGCAGCAGGGTCTGGTTGTTCTTGAGGTAGTTGAAGATCGCGTCGGCGCCCAACGAGGACAGCGACATGACGAAGTCCGCGCCGGCGCGGTGCAGGGTCGAGACGTTGCGATCCTGGGTGGCGCGGCTGAGGATCTGCATGTCCGGCCGCAGGCTGCGGAGGTACTTGGTGAGATAGATGTTGGTGTCGTCATCGTGGGTGGTCACCAGCGCGGCCGGAGCGTTCTCGATCCACGCCTTCTGCAGGGTCTTGAAGTCGGCCGCGTCACCGACCACGATATTCGGCAGGCCCTGTGCCGTCCGCGCGTCCTTCTCGATGACGATGAAGGGCACCTCGCGCTCCTCGAACTGTCTCGCGATCGTGTGGCCGACCCGCCCCCCGCCGATCACCAGCACCGGCTCGCCCGAGATCCGGCAGATGTGGTAGAAGGCGTAGGTTTCGTCGAAGTCCTCGAGGCTCTCTTTCGAACCGGCCAGGACGAGGACCGAGGCGCTGTTGATCGTGGTGCCGGCAGTCGGGATTGCGAACGAGCCGCGCTCCCAGATGCCCACGATGGTCACCCCGAACGTCTCCCGAAGCCGGCTTTCGCTGAGGGTCTTTCCGACCAGCGGGGTGCCCACGGCCGGGAACTCGGCGATCAGCAGCTCGCCGAACTGGCTGATCACGTTGGTCCGGCAGGTGCCGCCGAGGGTCCAGTTGGCGAGCGAGCGGCCGAGCATCTCGAACAGCAGCAACACCCGGTTGCTCCCGGCCAGCTCGAGGATGTCGACGGAGTGCTCGGACTGGGCGGTGGTGACGATGCGCACCTCTTCGCTCAGCTCGCGGACCGTGAAGGCGACGTTGGTGTTGATCTCGTCGCGGTTCGTGGTCACGACCATCGCCGCCCGTTCCACCCGCATCCCGCGATAGGTTTCCGGATCGTCGATGTCCCCGACCGCGACCCGGACCCCCTCGTCGAAGAGCTCGCCGGCACGGGCGAAGTCGTTGACGACGACCACGTACTCCACCCGGTGGCTGCGGAGCTTCCGCGCCAGGGCGGCATCCACGGGGCCGTACCCCGTGATGATCACGTGGCCCTCGGTCTCCGGGGGCAGGGACCGCGGGGTGCGTCGTCTCGCCTCGGCCTCGACCCACGGCGCCCAGAAGAACTTGATGATGGTGAACGGCAGGAGGATCAACAGGAACACCACGCCCGAAACCAGCACCACCATCGAGAACGCCCGCCCGAGGTCGGAACCGAAGGTGATGTCGCCGAAGCCGAGGGTGCTCATCACGGTGAGCGTCCAGTAGAAACCCGTCAGCCAGGAGTGCTCCTGCCCCTCGGCCGCCATCAACACGTGGAAGATGACGCTGTACAGGCTCACCAGGGCCGCCAGGAACAGCAGGAAACGCACCAGCGCCGCGACGTTCTTCTGCACGCTCCTGCGGGACAGGAAGAACGTCAACATGGAAGGCAGGAACTTCATGGCGGCGTCGATCCCCTCTCCGGCGAACTGCGTTCACTTATAACAGCCGGAGGCGCCAATTCCCACCGCTCGCGCCCCCCCGCAACGGATTTCGAGCTGCTCCGAGCCCACCGCTTTCGCGACCACCTCGGGTTTCGCAGCGTGACGTCATACAACGGATCACTGCCCTCGCCGCAGGCGCTCGATCCGAAGTATAATTGATTCGTATTCTCAGCTCGAGCGACGATCGACCCCAGGAGGAACCCCGGATCATGCCACCACTTCCGCGCCGCGACTCGAATCCGTTCAGCAGAACGTACGATGATGCAGACCTCGGCCCGGGCTCGCCCCGGAGCGCCCGACACACTGTCGCGAGCTTCTCTCCTCTTCCCGGCCTGCCGCCATCCGAACCCGCAGCACCGCGCGGCCCTCGCGCCGGCAAGGAGTGAGCCGTGCGGACGGCCAGCCCAGGCCTCGACGCCTTCGACCACGTCATCGTCCTGATGATGGAGAACCGATCCTTCGACAACCTGCTCGGCTACCTCTACGAGCACGACCAGCCCGCCCACTTCGTCGGCCGCGGCGAACGCATCTTCCGCGGCGT